>JAIOQG010000069.1 GCA_021413465.1 Alphaproteobacteria bacterium
TTGCGAGTTGCCCTTCCAAATCGGCAACCCGCGCTGCAAGCGTTTTTGCTTGGTCGGCCGCTCGCTCGCGCACCCGCACGGTTTCGGTCAAAAGCCCTTCAAGCTCCATCACGCGTTGGCGCATGCTGTCGTCGGGCACAACATTGGCTTCGCCCAGCGTCAGCGCGGCGGGCTGCGATGCCAACGCTTCGGCTTTCGCTTGATACTCGTCCCACTTCGCGCGCGCCTCCAAATAGCGCGTGCGAAAGCCATCGACATCGCTGCGCAAGCGCTCCGCTTCGTCGCCGAGGCGCTTTTCGTTCCCGCGCGCGATTTCGACATCGCGCTCCAGCTTGGCAATCCGCGACACCATTTCCTCGCGCGCCGCAACCCGTGACGCCCGCACCCCTTCCGGCAAGCCTTCAAGCTCCGTCACGCGGCCGCGAAACTCTTCAACCTCTTTCTCCATCGCGATCTGGCGGTTGCGCGCATCGCGCAGCTGCTCCTCCGTATCGCGGTGACGAATCGATTTCTGATCGCGCGACAACCCAAAGCCGACGGCGATCCCGATCAGCCAGGCAATGCCCAAGAACAGCCACGTCTGTGCGATCAAATACATCATGGTTGTTGGCGCCCGAATGTCCTGGCAACTGCGAACGGCTTGACGAAAACATGTCTCATGGCAGCACCGTAATCTCGATCCGGCGATTGCGCGCCTGCTGTGCCGGGCCCGAACCTTCGACCGCGGGCTGCGAACTTCCCGCGCCCACCGTCAAAAGCCGCTCGCGTATCACGCCTTTGCCGGTCAGGTAGGTCGCAACCGCTTCCGCCCTGTCCTGACTGAGCGTTGACAGCGCCGATTCCGTGCCTGAGCCATCGGTATGCCCCGTGATCCGGAAACGCAGCGTTCCGCAGTCGATCGCCGTGTGCGCCATGCGATCCAGCACCCCATGGCTCGTCACCTGAATGTTCGCGGAGCCGCTGGCAAACTGAACCGTGTTGTCCGTCATCGCCCGGTCGATCAGCTTTTGACAATCGGCCGCTGCCAGGCGCTGAACCGGGGCCAGAGCTGAAGGCTCCGGCGTTGGTTCCTCCGGCGCGTCGGGCAGCACCGAGCTATTCGACAGCGTAATTTCGGCCACGCCCTGATAAGGTTTGGGCGGCGTCTTCGCGGCGGCAAAAATGGCGGCTTGCACTTCGGCATTCGGCGCCTGCCCGCGCAGCGTGATCACCGCATCGACGAAGCGCGCATCGCCCGCTTGCATCTGCGACAGCTGTCGCAGCGCCCAGATCGCCGCTTCCGGCCAAGCCCCCGTCGTATGCCCGCCCGCAATCGTCATCTGATCGTCGACGCCGGTCGGGAACAATTTGCGTGCCTCGGCACGTATCTGTTGTTGAAACCGCTTGCCTGGCACATACCCGCGCAGGCTGATGCGCCGGTCCGCGCCCCGCACCGCGCTCCAGATATAGGGTTTCTTCAGCGGCGCGAGTTTCAACGCGCCGTCGCGCACCTGCGTAATGCCGCCCCACCACGGCCCGCCCGATCCGGCGGCCCGCCGCACGTCTTGCTTGGCATCCTCGCGATCGGCTTCGGTGGGGGCCGTTCCTGACAGCGTTGCGATCTGCCCCTCGACACGCACCTGCGCCCATTCGTTCGCGCCCGAGCGCGCCAGCGCAGCCTCGGCCTTTTTCTGCAATTCGGCGGGAATGAACGCGACGCTACGCCAGTACGGGCCGCCATGCGCGTAGAACGCGGCGAAATAGCCGGTCGCAAGCAGCGCCGTGATTCCGGCAAAGACAATCCACCGAGCCATGCATTTTCCAAAGACGAAAGCCGCGCCGCCAAACGAGGAACCGTGCCCGCGGCGCGCCACTTTTCCGCCTGTGGACTTCTATCATCCCCAGCCTTCTGCGTGAACCGTTCGCATATGACCGAACGCAGACAGGGTGAACGCCGCGCACGCGCGTTAGGGTTGCAGGCGCCCCCGTTGAAGCACCAAGGTCGCTAGCTTAATGTCCGCGCCCTTAACCAAGATGCAAATGCTCGCAACGGCCATTGCGGACCATCGCCTCGGTCCCAATGATGCGACGAAGCAGGCAACGCGCGCATCGCCACAACGAAGTCTCGGGGAAGCGAAATGAAGCAACTATTCGAATCGAACCGCTGGATGGCGTTCGCGGCTGCCTTTGTGGTGATCATAATTTCCGCAGCCGCGATCGTCTTCGCCAGCCGCCCAAGCCTAACGCCGCCCTTGCCCCCGATTAAATCGGCGCAGATCGCACCTGGCTTTGTCGGCAAACATCAGTTTGGCCTCTGGATGCTTGTCTGTGAAACCCCGCCTCCCGCCGCAGCGGAAACGCCTGTCCCGAAACACTTGTGCCGGGCCAACGCGCGCATGACGGTGCGCACGCCAAACAGCAACACGCCGATGCTGGCCGCGGGTTTCAACATCATCATGGCTGACACGCAGGCGTCGCCCGGCCTGCTTTTCCGGCTGCCCCCGGCAGCGCGCGCCGCCGGCACGATCAACTTCTTCATCGACGCGAACACGACGTTCCAAGCGCCGCTGCGCTGCTCCCAGCAGGAATGTTTCGCCCAAGGCGCCGTTCCGCCCGCGGCGATAGAGCAAATGCGCAACGGCCGCACGCTGTCGCTGGTCTACACGGTCAAAGATCGCCAACAGAAGGACATCAAGGTGCGCGTCGACCAGCTGTTGCATGGCTTTCGCCAAGCCTACGACGGCATGGTCAAGGCCATGGGGCGGTAGAAAAAGGCTCCCCGGCTTAGCGCTGGGGAGCCGTCAAATTCGGCCGCCGCCCTACTTCGCCAGCGGACCAAGTTCCGTGAGAAGGGGCCCCAGGAATTTTTCGTAATGGCGCCACCGCTCAACCGACGAATTGTAAATCGGCTTGCGCACTTGTGACGAGCTCGCGGTGCGCACCGGCCGCTCGGTGCGATGGAAATCGAGCACGCCGGGCTCCCATCCTAAATCGCAAAAGTCGAGCAACCGCCGCGCCTGTCCCTCGGTGTCGGCAACGACGTCTTCGTACTGCACATCGAGAAAGGCGCCCGCCGGCAGCACCGCGCGCCAATGCGCCATCAGATCGTGATAGGCGCGATAATAGCGGCCAAGCTCGCCAAGGTCGTAGGTCTGACTTTGCTCGCCTGCAAACAATTTCGAGAAGCAAGACACGCACGTGTCCACCGGGTTGCGCATCGTGTGAATGATTTTCGCCCCCGGCAGCGCCAAGTGGATAAGCCCCAGGAAATAGAAGTTCGACGGCATCTTGTCGGTCAGACGCGCCGCTGCTGGCGCGTGCCGCGCGAGCTTGTTGACATAGGCCGCGCCGATCTTTGCAAGCTCGTCCGGAGACAGTACCGAGATGAATTCGGGATGGGGTGCAGAGGTTCCGTCACGGCTGTGAACGCTGTTGACGGTATCGTTTAGATCCTTGAGCTCGCCGCCGCCGGCAACGCCCGAATGGCTTGCTAGAATTTGCTCGACCAGCGTCGTGCCAGACCGCGGCATGCCAAGCACAAAGATCGGCTTCGCGCTTGCAAACCCACCCCCCGACCGCGCACGAATCACATCCTCAGTCACGCAATTGCGGATGCGCTCGAAATAGCCCAGCACGGCTGCCTCGTCATAGGCGATCGTCTTGCGCTTAAGTGCATTGCCGGTGATGAGATGCGGAAAGCCTAGATCGTAGAGTTTCAAATCGTCGAACGCCTTGCCGGCGGCAAAGCTCAACTGCATGCGCCGCTCGTCGGACAGAGGCTTGGCAAGGGTCGCCTCGATAACGCTCAAATGCTTGTCGTCGCGCGACCGGAATTTTTTCGTATCGCACAAATTGACATAAGCGCCGACCAGATCCGGATTGATGGCCAGGCACGTTTCGAACGCCATCAACGCCTCGTCGAACTTGCCCATTTCCTTAAGCGCGTTGCCCATATTGTTGTACGGATCGGCGAAATCGGGCTTGAGCGCGATCGCACGCCGGTAGGCCTCGATTGCCTTTGCCGGCAAGCCCGCCTCGAAAAAAGCGCGCCCCAACATATTCACCGTCTCCGCCTTGTTCGGCGCGATCGCGAGTGATTTTTTCAGCGCTTCGAACGCCGGTTCGATTTTTTTCTGATCGACATAGACCGCGCCCATATAAGCGAAAGCATCGGCATTCTGCGGATGGAGTTTCAGCGCCGCTTGCGCCGCCGCCAACGCTTCGTCGTAACGCTCGAGATCTTTGAGCGCCAAAATCAAATTGTTCGCGGCTTCCAAATAGTGCGGCTTGGCCGTCAGCGCGCGCTTGTACGCCTGTTCGGCTTCCGCCGGCCGCTCCAGATCGCGCAACACGCTGCCCAGATTGTTGAACGCCTCCGCATAAGTCGGGTTGATCGTCAGGGCCCGGCGGTATTCGGCTTCCGCCTCGTCGAAGCGCCGCAAATGGCGCAAGGCATTACCGCGATTGCTAATCGCTTCGGCAAAGCGGGTGCGCGCCGCGATCGCATTGTCGTAGCACGTGAGGGCACTCTCGTAGTCGCCGATGTCGAAATAGGCGATGCCCAAATTGTTGTGCGCGTCCGCGCCGTCGGGCTTCAGGCCTATCGCTTTGCGCCCGTGTTCGATGGCTTTTTGCGGTTGGCCGATGCGCCGGTACATCTCCGCGATGTTGGCTTGATAGAGGTGCACGTCCGGCGCGACCGTCAACGCGCGTTCGATCAACTGCACCGCGAACGGCATCTTGCCCGATTGGTAGGCGATGATCGCAAGCTGGTGCAGCGCCTCGGCATCGTTTGGCCGCTGCTGCAAGATTTGCCGCAAGATGCCTTCCGCCTGAACCAAGCGCCCGGCCTGCGCGTGCGCGCCCGCGGCCTTGATCGCTTGCTTCAAGCTCATGCGTTGCTTGGTGCCAGATGTCTCCGTCGCCATGCGCTGGGCCTTGTTCATCTGTGGTTCCGTTCCTGTAAAATGGGTCAGCCGCGCACGCGGTCGATGACGCGGGTGACGACGTTGTCCCAGGTGGCGCTGGCGTCTTGGCGCACGAGCTCAAGCGACGGATACCAGGGACTGTCGTTGCGCTTCTCGAACCACCGCCATTCGCCGGCTTTCGGCAGCATGACGATCCCGCGCTTGCCAAGCCCGCCCGTCAGATGGGCCATCGCGGAATCGATCGTAACCACGCAGTCGAGCTGCGATATCAACGCCGCCGTATCGTCGAATGTCGCCAACTCGTCGGCCGCGTCGAACACGCGCGAACGCGCCGGATGCTGCAGCAACTGCTCGCGCCCGGCGCCCGCCTGCAGCGAAACCGGCAATATCCCTTCAAGTTCCAGCAATCGCGTCAAATGGCCAAGCGCGATCGACCGTACCCGGTCGTTGGGGTGGGTCGGACGCCCCTGCCAAACGAAACCCACCGTCTTGCGCCCGGCGGCCAGCGTCGAAAGCTTCGCGCGCCAGGTCGCCGCTTTGGCCGCATCGGCCGTCAGATAAGGCCCATCCGAAGGAATAGTCTCAAGCGTCGTTCCGAAAACCAGCGGCAGGCTCGACAACGTAATCTGGAAGTCGAACGGCGGAATATGTTCCCATCGCTCGTAACACACATGCGATCCCTTCACGCGTTGGATCACATCCCGCAGTTCGACGCCGACGCCGATATAGACGTCCTTGACACGTTCGCCGACGAGCGGCAGATAGCGCGCGAATTGAAAGCAATCGCCGTATCCCTGCTCGCACACGATCAGAAGCCGGCTCGACTTCAGCTTCATGCCGTTCCATTGCGGTTGTTTGAACTTGGGCAGAATGTTCTCTGTCCCCGCAAGTCGATAGCGCCACTCGTATTCGGCCCACGCGGGCCCGAACTCGCCTTTCATCAACAGCGCTTGCGCCAGGCCCATATGCGCGCGCGCCAAGTTCGGCCGCTTGGCGATAGCACGTTCGAAAAATTCCAGCGCCAGATCGCTTTCGCCCATCGCAACATACGTGTCGGCAAGATCGACCAGCGCCTCCGGCAACGTGCCGAGCATGGCCGCCCGTTCGCCCGCCGCACGCGATTCCTCAAGACGCCCGTTGACGCGGAACAAGCGGCAGAGATTCATCAGCGACAGCGATCGCGCGCGCTGCGTTCCCGCGTTTTTCGGCAATCGCCGCCAGCAATTGCACCGCGATCGGCTGGCCCGGTCTCTTCTCGACGATGGCAATCGCAACCTGTTCCGCCGCGTCCAGTTTGCCCTTCGCAAACAAGGCCTGAGCGTGCTTCACGGCGTCCGCCAACTTCAGCTTCACATCGCCGGTTGCAGAATTGGGTTGTTTCGGCTGTTGCGTCGCTGCCATCGCAATCCCGCTCATCTCGCGAATCCTTAACGGAGTGTAAATCAGGCTACGACATGACACATTTCGTACTCAATGTGGCGGCAATCCCCTATACACAGTCGAGTTTCCGAGATTTAGGCGCGCAGCGCACATTAACTACCTGATGTAGAACTGCCACTACCCCTAGGCGTAATCATTAACAGTGCACTCTAAGCATAGACGTTCCCGTCAGCCCCGCGATATCCCGGAATCGAGGCATTGATTCGGCAGATTCGGGGGCAAATCGCGAAAGGTTCGCGATCCCAAGGGCTCTGCCGGTCGATTTTGACCATTTCCGCTGGGGAGCTCCGCTCATGAGTCGCATTCGTTCGCAGAAGTTGTTGTCGGGTGTTTCGGCACTCGCCATTTTAGCCTCATTCGGCGCTGTCGATATCGCCCTAGCAACAAACCAAACCGTCTCGGGACCGGGCCTATTCCCCGACATCGACACAATCGTCACCGACACGTTTGTCCTCGTAGACACGAACGCCGTGATCGACGTCGACGGCTCCGGTAACAGCATCTCGAACACCTTCAACGTCACGCAGGCGGGCGATGTCATCGACATCAATGCCGCCGTCCTGCTCGGTAACATTTGGAATTCAAGCACCGGCACGATTAACTCGACGGCTAACGACGGCATCCAACTGCAAGCCAATGCCGTCGTCGTTGGCGGCATCGTCAACGCCGGTTGGGTTCTCGGTGGCGCTGGTGCTGGCGATGCCGGAATCGAGATCGACACATCGGTCTTGATCGGCGGCATTCAGAACAACGGTGCGGCTTCACGGATTGTCGGCCTCACCGGCATCGTAGTTACCGGAAATTCCGTCATTCTGGGCGGCCTCACCAATGCCGGAACGATCGCCGGAACGGCTGGTGATGGCATCAGCTTCCAAGACGCCGATATTGATTTTGTCGGAGATATCACGAACTCGGCAGGGGGAAGAATTCAGGCCACGGGCGTGGCGGCGGGAATCGAACTGGGGGACTTCGACACGTTCGTCGGCAATATCAACAACAGCGGCACAATTGACAGCCTCGCAGGGGCAGGCTTCGGCATCTATTTCGCCAACGGAACGATGACTGGCAACATAGTCAACAACTCGACCGGAACGATTTCTGCAGCTGGCGCGGGCTCCTGGGGCATGCGCATGTTTGATGGCGCACTCAACGGCAACATCAACAACTCCGGCCTTTGGCAGGGTGCCTTGTATGGCATCCACAACGTCGGCGGAACCATCAACGGCGAGATACAGAACAACCTGGGTGGCGTCATCCAAGCGACGGGCACAGGCGGAACGGCCATTAGGTTGGAAGGCGGCACGATCACCGGCGGCATCGACAACGACGGTCGCATTCTTGCAACGAACACCGGCGGCAACGGCATCGTGGTCTCCGGCGGCGCATTCTCGGGCGGTATCACAAACTCCGGCTCGATCGACACGTACGACACGTCCATCCTTATTTCGCTTGCAACGTTCAACGGCGGCATCTCGAACACGGGCCTGATTACCTCTAATGCTCAGGCCGGAACACAAGATGCGATCCGCATCACTTCGGTCGATTTCAACGGCGGTATCACCAACTCGTCGACGGGCGTGATCAACGCCGATGACACAGGCATCGAATTTGCCGGCACGAACTTCACAGGCAGTATCGTCAACGATGGCAAAATCATCGTCGACGAGACGGGTGTGGTTATCAACGGCACATTGTTCACGGGCACAATCACCAACAGCACTACCGGCACAATCACAGGAGCTGACGGTATCGCAATCGGAATCACCACCTTCACCGGTAACCTGAACAATGCCGGAACGATTTATGCGTCAAACGGAACAGGCATCGAGATCTCCTCGACGGATTTTGACGGCAACTTAACCAACGACACCACAGGCATTATCCGCGGTTCAAACATCGGTCTGTTGCTAAGCGGCACAAATTTCAACGGCGATATCACAAACGACGGCTCAATTATCTCCGACGATCCGAACGGCCCGCGCGACGCAGTCCACATCGACGGCTCGGTGACGGTTGATGGCACCTTCACCAAC
>JAIOQG010000102.1 GCA_021413465.1 Alphaproteobacteria bacterium
CGTGCGAATACGTGCCCTGCAACAGATCGCACGCACTCGCGCGCCCCTCCGCCATGATCTTGCGCGCCTCTTCCGCCAGGATCAAAAACTCGTCGCTGATGGAATCGATCGGCTTCACATTCAAAAGCTGCAAGATCGACGGCGCCGGCCAGCCGTAAAGCTGCGTGTCGATGGGCCCAAGCGTCGCCTGTGCCCCCATTACGATCTGATCGGCCGCCAGCGAAATGCGCGACCCCGCCGACATCGCATAATAGGGCACGAATACAGTCTTGCGCGCTTTGTGGCTTTTGATCGCGCGCGCGATCTGGCGCCCAGTGAACGAATTGCCGCCTTGCGTATGCAACACGATGTCGAGCGGCTTTGACGTATCGCTCGCGACAATGGCCGACAAAACGTCTTCGAGGTCGTCGAAATTGAACGCCTCGTTCTCCATGTTCTCGCCGTGAATGATGCAAATGACGCGCGAGCCGCGCTCCTGCTCGATGCGGCGGATCAGCGTCTTGGCACGCGAGACATTGTCTTCCGGCAAATGCCCGCCCGAGTGGGCAAGCCAAGCCGTCTTCACCGCCGAGCGCGGTTGACCTTTCGCACGTTCCGCCAGATGCACGACGCCGCTGTCGATCGCACCGACCGCCATCGCGCTGCGCACGCGATCGTGCGACGGCGCAATCTTGCGATCGACGTGATCGAGGAATGTCACACTCGTGTCGTGCTCGTTGCCGCGCCGGCACGAACGGATCAGATCGTGATCGAGGAATGTCACACTCGTGTCGTGCTCGTTGCCGCGCCGGCACGAACGGATCAGATCGAACACCTCGCTCGGCATATCCACGCTGACGTTCAAGCCCAGCATCGTCGCCGAGGTCGCCGTGATCGCCCGGTCGCGCGAGAACTTGCCCGAGACCAGCTCGTCCGCCATGCGGCACACGCCGTCATGGTCGTGCTTGCTTTCCATCAATTCGCACGTCACGCGCTTGGCTTCGTTGAGCAGCTTCTGCGCGATGTCGGCGCAGATCACCGTCTCGTCGGCGACCTTCGCTATCGGCTTGCTCTTGATGCCCTTCAAAACCGACGACGCAGGCCCAGCCCCCGCAAACGGATCGACCGGCGACAGCGCCGCATGCGCGCTCATCACGATCTCGTCCGCAGCGAACGCCATGAATGTGGTTGAGCCCAGCGCGAAATACGGCACGAACACAGTGGTCTTGGCCGGATGCGCCTTGATCGCGCGCGCGATCTGTTGGCCCACGCGAATGTGCCCGCCCGGCGAATGAATTATAATGTCGAGCGGCTTATCCTTCGGCGTCTGACGAATGGCCGTCAGCGTGTCTTCCAAATCCGCCACGTCCAGAAAGCCGCGCTCCATATTCTCGCGGTGAATGATCGCAATCACGCGCGAGCCGCGCTTGGCCTCAAGCCGCGCCACGATATCCCGCGTCGACGCCGGCACGCCGAGCGACGGCCCCTGCGGCTCGTTCGCCGAAGCGAAAGTATTGCGCGCCAACGGGGGCGACGGCGCGAGATCGCGGCCTGGCGCGTAGTCCGCGAAGGCCTCGTCGGCCGAAAGCTTTCCGCGGCGCCGCGCTGTCGCAGGCCGCTGGGTCTGCATCGGTGCACGCGGCGCCCGCCGTGATGTGAACGCCAGCGCCAACAAAACCAGCGCCATAAACAGACACGCCCCCGCCACCGCAAAGCGCGGCGGTACAACCGCCACCACGGCGCTAATCTCGTTCCAAAGCCGCAAAGCGACCTCGGCGATCAAAGAAAGAACGGCCCAAACGTCCAAGGCAAAACCCCAAATCGAACAGCCCGCAACGCCCCATCGCGACGGCCGATCAACCCCAGGACTAAACAATGCCCGTAAACCCGGAGTCAGTCACCCCGCCGCCACAAACCAGATGAATTTCCCGAAAAACCGCGCCCGACACGCTTAATGCGCGAATTCCTCAACCGGGAGGTGCGGCGGCGGAAGCAAATTCGTCCGGCGCCGCGCTCGCGTTCTTGTACCACCCGGTCAGACGAACCCGGATCATCCAGAAAAACAAAAACCCCAACGGCGCCAGCGCTGCCACGAACAGCAGCGGCGAATCGCGCATCCATTCGGGCATGACCTGCTGCTGTCCGAGGAAGAACGAACCCGACGCGATGAACAGCGAGAAACACATGCGCCACAAATGCCGTGCCACGCGCGCCGCACCGGCAATGCCGCGCCGCAAGATCACGTTGAGTTCACCGGCTGCGGCAAACGTGCCTGCGAGCGCGAAGACAAAAAACGCTTGCGGCGGCGATCCGTCGATCGTGCCGGTCGCACTGTTGGCACCCATATACATGAAAAGCGCACCGGCCGCGGCCACCAGCAGGGCGACACCCAACCCGATCACTTCGAGTCTGCCCGACGTATTCTCCGGCCGCCGGACGGTCATCCAGCCGCTGATGAGCAGATAGAGCGCCATGACACCGGCAACAGTGTTGGGTCTTTGACCGTCATCCAAAAACGGCGCCACACCCGCGCCAATCGCATAGGTGATCAGCATGGCGCCGAAAAACACAGTGCCGGCCGCGCGATGCAGCCGCTCGCCTTTGCGGCTCAACAGGGCGACAGTGCCGGAGAGCATCCCGACTGTGCCGCCGCCGATATGGAGGAAGAGCAACGCGTCCGCCGCGAAATGGAGCCAGGCCGGCGCCCCGGGAGGCGCTTGCAAATTGTCGGCCTGCGCAAGCCCAGCGCAAAGCACGAAAGAGGCAGCGGCCATTGCCAACACGATAGGGCCGCCCCTGCGAAGGGTGGCGCGGCGCATTATGTCCAGCGTTGTGCGGCCTTTCTCGCCTACCGATGCTTCAGTCATGGGACGATTTCGTGTTTCCATCGACGCCTCGGCGCCATTAGCCAGGCGTCACGGCGTTTGTTGCTCGACACCGAATGATCGTCGATAATCGGCGCAGGCACCATGACGGCGCGTTGCGTGCGCATGACCGTTTGTAACAAAGAACACGAAGGCGATGCCGGAACCCACAGCTTCAGCCGGACTCGCGCGCGGCTTGATTAATTTCGCGGCGGCGAGAGGCGCCGATCCTCGCCTCTTGGCCGCGCGCGCCGCCATCAATCCCTCAGACCTCGACGATCAAGACAATCGCATCCCGTTCGAAAAATACGTCACGCTCATGCACGCCGCGCAGGATCTGTGCGGCGATCCCGCACTGGCGCTGCACTACGGTGAAACGGTCGATATGTCTGAGGTCTCGATCGTGGGCCTCATCATGAACGCGGCCGCCACCATGGGCGAAGCCTTCACCCAATTACAGCGCTTCGGCCGCTTGGCGCTCGACGTCGAGGGTGTGAGCGCCGGTGCGCGTTTTGAGCTCGCGCAACCTGGCGGCCAACTCTGGATGGTCGACACGCGCGCCAATCCCAACGCGTTTCCCGAATTGACGGAAGTCGCATTCACCCGCCTAGTTTGCGGCCCGCGCCGCTTTCTGCCGGCCCAGCACGTTCTGGAAATCCACGTAACGCACCCGGCGCCGCCGCATCGCGCCGAGTATGAGCGCATCTTTCAATGCCCCGTGACATTCTCAAGCCACTGGAATGCCATGCGAATGGACCCGCAAATCGCAACTTGGCGTGTCGCGCTGCAGCCGCGCTACGTCTTCGGCATTCTCACCGAGCGCGCAGACGCGTTGTTGCAAGACTTGGAGAACGCGCAGACCACACGCGGCAGCGTCGAGAGTATGTTGCTGCCGATCCTGCACACCGGCGATGTAAGCGCCGACGCCATCGCAGCCGCCATGGGGTTCAGCCGCCAGACGCTGTTTCGCAAACTAAAACTTGAAAGCACAACCTTCGAAGACGTGTTGGATGCGCTGCGCCATCGTATGGCGCTTCATTACTTGAGCGGCAAAAAATCCTCGGTCAACGAAACCGCCTACCTCGTCGGCTTCTCCGATCCCGCCTCGTTCTCCCGCGCCTTCAAGCGCTGGACCGGCAAGACCCCGCGAGACGTAAGAACCGCCAAGGCCTGATGGGCGACGCGCAACGAACGTTAAGGCAAAATCAACCAAAGCGCGGCTCGAAGGCCGCGAAGACGATCGCGTCCGCGCCAAACCACCCCCGATACCGCCCCGGTTATACGCAAATTAGACAACTGCTCGATATGTTTAGGACGTGGACCAGTCAGTCTCTGCAATGAACCGGACCTTCGTTCAGCGCGCCCGCGAAGCGGCGGTGCGCGCCTGGACACTCGTGTTCGATCCGGTAGCCATTCCGCCCGACGCAGCCGGCTGGATGCGCGCACAGCAAATCGCGACCTTCAAAAAGCTCGGTCCATGGGTCGTCGCGGCAAACCTGATGAACGCAACGCTCATAACCGCCATACTTATCGCAACGCCGGCAGGACGCATCGCGACCGTTTGGGCCGCCTCCATCGCGCTCATGATATCGACGTACATTTACAGCTTGATTGCCGGGCGCAACCGCAAGCCCGCCGAAACCCGCTCGCCGCGCGCCATCACCAAGAATATCCGCGACAGCGCGATCCTCGGCGCCGTTTGGGGCCTGATGCCGGCAATTTTCTACGGCACCGCCTCGCCCCAGGAACAGACCGCCATCGCAACCGTCGCGGTCGGCATGATGTGCGGCGGCGCGCTCATGCTGAGCACGGTTCCCAGAGCCGGCTACGCCTTTGTCGGCTTGATCGGAATCGGCGCCCTTGTTGCACTCTTGCAAAACCCGACACTTGCAAACGTACTCATGACGGCCTTGCTTGCCGTCTACACCGCAATCTTATTTACCGGTATCCGCTGGGCCTACGGCGAATTCGCCGGACGCCTGCTGAGCGAACGCATGGTGCGCTTGAAGACGGTCGAACTCGACGCGGCACGACAACACGCCGAAGATGCATCGCGCGCCAAGTCCGATTTCTTGGCCATGATGAGCCACGAGATACGCACCCCCATGAACGGCGTCATGGGCATGGCAAGCGTGCTGCTCGACACCGGTCTGTCGTCCGACCAGCGCCGTTCCGCCGAAACGATCCGGGGATCGGCTGAAACGCTGCTGCGCATCATCAACGACATCCTGGATTTCTCGAAGCTCGAAGCCGGCGCGATGCAAATCGAACGGATCACGTTCGACTTGCGCTCTCTGCTCACTCACACCGCCGACATCGTGGCGCCGCGCGTCAAATCGAAACCCGTCGACTTGAATGTAACGATCGCCGACGGCGTGCCGCAATTCGCCCACGGCGACGCCGGCCGCATCCGCCAAGTCCTCCTGAATTTTCTCGGCAATGCCGTAAAGTTCACCGCACGCGGCTCGATCGAACTCGCGGCCCACACGGCAAGCCGCGCTGACGGACGCACCTGGCTCAAAGTCGAGGTTCGCGATACCGGCACCGGCATCCCGGCCGATCGTCTGCCTTTGTTGTTTCAGAGCTTTCAGCAGGCGGACGAAACCATCTCCCGGCGCTTCGGCGGCACGGGGCTCGGTCTTGCGATCTCCAAGCGGATCGTACACCTCCTCGGCGGCGACGTCGGTGTATCGAGCACACTCGGCGCCGGTTCCCTCTTCTGGTTCGAGATTCCGATCGAAATTGCGACGGCGCGCGAAATCTCAAGCCTGTCTAACGATTTGCCGAATGAAGCCTTCGACGCGGCCGTGGCCCACATCAAGTCGCTGGGCCGGCCGTTGCGCATGTTGATCGCCGAAGACAACGCCACGAACATTCTCGTCGCCAAATCGGTTTTGGCAAAATTCGACATCGCCCCCGACGTCGCCGGCAACGGCGTCGAAGCGCTCGATGCGGCAAGACACATCGCCTACGACATCGTCTTGATGGACGTGCATATGCCCGAAATGGATGGGCTTGAAGCGACGCGCGCCATCCGCGCCCTGCCCGGCGAACACGCCCGCGTTCCCATCGTCGCCCTGACCGCGAACGCCTTCGCTGACGACATGCGCAGCTGCGAGGCCGCCGGCATGAACGGTTATGTGCCCAAGCCCTTCCGCAAGGAAGAGCTTCTCGTCGCCATCGCCAAAGCGCTGCAAGGCAACGGAGGCTTTGTGCGCGGCGCCATCTCGGCACCGCCTCAAAACATCGCCGCGATCGAATGGCCCGTGCTCGATGCCTTCCGCGCCGACGCGGGCGAAGAAATGCTCCGTTTCCTCATCGACACCTATCTCACCACGACCGTTGACCATCTCCAGGCCCTAGCCCGCGCGACGCACGCGGGTGCGAATGCCGGCGACGTCCAACGCATCGCCCATTCGCTCAAGAGCAGCAGCGCCATGGCCGGCGCCGCCGAATTGTCTCGCCTGGCCGCAGAGATGGAACGACGCGCCGCCAATCGCGAACCGATTGCACCGGCCGACGTCGAAACCATGACGCGCACGTTCGACGCCTACCGCGGCGCCCTCGCCGGCCGCGGCCTCATTGCGGCCTAAGCCAAAGGATTCTGGTTTCTGCACATGGGTGGGGACGGGCTCGTCCGCCGCTTATTCCCCTGTCGCATCATACGGGCTAGATTTCTCTCGCCATTCCGCGCCAGGTGACCCGTGACTTTGAACTCCCTACGGTCGAAGCCGTGATTGGCAGCCCCCCTCCACCGCCTCCAACCGATGACCCCGCCCGCGCCGCCGCGGCCCTAGGCGTCGTCGAAGCGCTATACGCCTTCGCCGAAGAACCGGCGCGTTGGGACGATGTCATCGCCGCCGTCAATGCGCTGCCCTCGCCGCTCGACCCCGCGCACGACAAAATCGCAGCCTCGATCGTCGGACACGCCGCGCGCGCGGCCGCGATGATCGAACGCCTCAACGCCGGACGCGATTTAACCGACCGCGCCACCGCCGCCTGGGATGCCGTCCTTCTCACGTCGGAAAATCGCGTCCGCAAGATCGTCGGTCACGCGGCAAGCCGTCTCGAGCCCTATCTTGCAAAACCGCTCGTCGACGGCGAAAGGCTCGCGCTCGACAAGGCCGCGGCCCAAGGCATCGACGCCGCACTCGCCGCCGCGCGCGAAGCGGGCAGCGCGTCGCTCGCTCCGTTCACGCTTGTCACGGCCGACGACACGGCGCGCTGTTTCGGCATTGCCCTGCCACGCGAAGCATTCCCCGATACGCTCGCCACCTCGTTCGCCCTTGGCGCGGTCTGGGCTGAGCCACTCTTCGCGCTCGTCCTACTGTCGAGCAAAGACGGTGCCGCCACAGGCGAACATGCCCCCCGCCGCCTCGGCCTCACCGCCGCCGAAGCGCGCCTCGCCGCAAAGCTCGTCCAAGGCTTGCAACTTTCCGAATGCGCGGCAAGCCTCGGCATCTCGACCCACACCGCCCGCACGCAACTGAAAAACATCTTTGCCAAAACCGGCACAAAGCGGCAAAGCGAATTGCTCCGCCTACTGACGAACGCCGCGTCCTTTCCGCAACCGACCTCGTCGTCGGATGCGATGACGATGCCGGACACGCCGCCGCGCCGCTTCGTCACCCTCGCCGACGGCCGCCACTTGTACTACCGCGAATACGGCATCGAGAGCGGTCCCGCCGTCGTCTATTTCCACGTCGGCCTAGCGGCGAGCCTCGTAATGCCGGAGATCGCGCGCGCGGCCGTAAAATCCGGCTTAAGGCTGATCGCCTTCGAACGCCCGGGCTTCGGCCAGTCGAGCCCGCGACGCGACTATACGTTCGAAACGATCGCAGATGACGTCGAACAACTGTTGCAGCGCCTAAACATCGCAAGCGTCGCCCTGTTCGGCGACGGTTACGGCGGCGCCTTCGCCGTCGCCGCCGCACGCAAGCTGAACGGCGCCATACGCCGCCTGGCTTTGCGCTCGCCCCATCTCGGCCGCTCGCTCGCCAACGACCAGCGCTCCATGCTCTCGGCCTTGTTCCGCCAATCGTGGATCATCCCCGGCGTCGCGGAGCTGATGCATCGCGGCATTCGTGTCTCGCTCGTGCGCTCGCTGATGCGCCACTACGCCGAACGCTCTTCAACCGACGCCGCCCGCGCCGCCGAACCGGAATTCCAACACTTCTTCGACGCCGTCATCTTTGACGCACTCGAACGCACCGGTGCGGGTCTGTCGGCGGAGCTGTCGCTGTTTGCCAGCGGCGCCCGCGCCGACCCCGCGTCGCTCACCTGCCCCATATCCATCTGGCACGGCGCCGAACATCCGGGCATCCCGGCCGGCGAAAGCATCGCAACCTTCACCGGCCACAAAAACGCCGCGCTCCACATCCTGCCCGGCATCGGCTCGTATCTGACCCAGCCCGTATTCGACGACATCTTCGCCTGGCTGGCAGCGCCGCAGCCGCCATACCCCACTTAAGGTATGGACAGGCGCCACCCCGCGCCGCCTCATCCCCGAACATCTGAATCGCACCAGGGGAACCCATCATGAGAACGTCCGCACTGGCGCCCGTCATCGCGCTGTGTGCCGCGTTGTCGGCATTGTCGCCAGCCGCCGCTGCGCCCAAAGAGAGCTGGCGCGTGGCAAAGGCATCGGGCGGCGCGCTCGCCTACAATACCGCGACGCTCGCGCGCGACGTCAAAACCGGTTTCATCACGCTCGCCAGCGCCTTGTTCGTCTCCCAGGCTCAGAAAGACGCAGACGGCAAACCGTTCCAATACGTCATCTCCGAAGACCGCCTCAACTGCACGAACCACACGTTTCAGGCGGTCACCCGCGTCTTGCTCGACGGTAATCAAAACGTCGTCGACCAGCAGGAACTCGATGCCCAACCCTGGCAACCTATCAAAGACAACGGCGTGTTGGCGTTTCTGGAGAGCGTGGCTTGCAACGGCGACGCCGTCAGCAACGCGCGCGAAGCCGCGAGCATCGAAGATATGCTGAACCTGATGACGGCAATGGCGAAATAAAGTGCATTGCACCCGACGCCTGATGGGAACCGCGACAATGTCCAAACTGCTGACCGCTTTCGCGGCGTCGATCATGGCCGCAAGCGCCGCCGCCGCCGAACCACCCGCGCCCAAAGACTGCCTCAACGCCTACATGACGCTGGACGCCTTCCGCACCGAAGTGCGCAAGCTCGAGGCAACACCTGGCGCCGCTTTCCACGGCCTCGGCGCTTATGTCGACGGTTTCGACATGATCGACTTTCGCAACCGCGCCGAAGCGCTGGACAAAAAATTCCCCGATACGTCATGGGATGGCGGCGTCCTCGGCGCAGCCCTCGCCAGCGGCCCCGCGCAGGAGCGCATGATCGGCGAGTCCACCGGTGCCGCGCTCAACGCATTGCTCGCGCCCGAAAAGACCTTCGCCGAGCAACGCAGCGTCTTCGCCCGCGCGCGGGTCTGCGACATCGCCTACGGCTTCGCACCCGCCTTGGGCGAAGCGCCAACGCCCGAAGGCACGCTCGCTTTGCTGCGCGAACAAGCCGACCGCCGCATAAATGAAAAGAGCGATCGCCTCGCCGCCCTTGACGACAAGCAATGCACGGTGCGCTTCCTCCTCACCGCCAATCTCTTTCCGCCAGGTTCCTTAGGTCAACAAGCCATGAGCGGCCGGGCCGAAGCGGCAGGGGCGAAAGCCATCGCCGCGACGCCGGACATGCCCAAAGAACGCTTCGCGCAACTGATCCAACGCGAGGCCATGGAACGTGCCGGCAAGCTCAAGAGCGACACGTACAAAGCCGTCGAATTGATCGAAGACGTCAACGCCTGCGAGCGTCGCCTCGGCATGCCATCGCCATCTCTGGCCTCATCGACCAATGTTACCGAACTTTGGAAGGCTACCGACGATTTCCTCAAAGTGTCCTGCGGAACCGGGGACATCGTAGCCAACATCGAAAGTCCAAGTGCCAAGCGGGTTAAGAGCGACTCGGGAGAAGAGGAAATAACTGTGCCTCTTCTGAAGTTCGGCACTCCTGATCCGATCGGAACCGCGACCTTTGTGGCGGACAAAGGAAGCTTCGGCAGAGAACCATATCTTTTGCTCGCTATCAACGGGGACGACCTCGCCAACATCGGAAGCGTCAGGTCGGGCACTTCAGTGTTCCTTCGCTGCGATCCGTGATCTGCGATGAAGATCGATGCGCGAACGACGGTTGCCAATCGTGGATTGACGCGTGTGATGGCGCCCGCGATCAACGAACAATTCTCGCCACAGCGCGGAACGCCAACCGTTCTTTTTCGCTCCCGGCGCGAACCGCTTTTGTGGCTCGCGACGTTGCTCTCCCTTTTGCCCATCGCTCTCGTCATATGCCTACTCATCTTAAATGCGAAAGCACAGTTCCCCGACGAGATACCTGGCGGCGCCATCGGGCTCTGGCTGTTCCGGGGAACCCTAGTGCTCGCTAGCACCGTTCTCTTCTGGCCCATGGTTTGGCTCAGCGGCCGCTATGTGTTGAGATCCGAAGAAACGGCGGACGGGCACGTCAATTTCAGCACGTGGACACTGTTGGGACACGACTTCCGGCATTGGGCAGGACCATCGTTGAACGCACCGGCAATTTGGTTCGAGGAAGATCCCACTCGCTTGCCCTCCATTTTCCAGGGTGCAAGGAGCGTGTTGCGAAACCTGCTGATGGCGTTGATGGGTCGCCGCAAAAGACTTTGGCTAGGTGGACCTATCGTGCACGAAGGGCGGACTGATATTCCGCTGCAGGTGTCGGTGGATGCCCCCTACATCAGTGTGTACCCAGCTACCGGCAAGCAATTGCTGATCGACCTGCAGGGCGAGTTTCCGAGCGGTCAGGATGCCTTTCTCGAGGCTATCAAACCGAAAATTCCTGTAGGTTAAAAAAACGGTGACATGATGAAAATAGTGCTTTCGATAATTGCGGGCTCAATCCTTCTGGCAAACGCGGCATCCGCCGGCGAATCTGCGGCCACTGTGCTAAAATCCGCACTCACCACGGCGTGCCAACCATGGATGGGCGAGGCCGTACTCGGCGAATTGAGCCCCCAATTGGAAGCCGCCGGATGGACGATCACGGCGGAAGCGATCTTCGTGAAAACCGGTAGCTGGGGCCGCGTCCAAGGCACGCTTTCTGGTCCGCCGGGCAAAAGGGTCCACCCTGCCGACAAGGCATTGAAAGAGAACATCGACAGATTGACCGGCGCCACGCCGCAAGTTGAGCCGAAACCAAAACGAACCTGCATGCTCAGCGTCTACATCGACGAAAATCCGTGGACCGCGATCCCCGCTGAGACTGCGATTTCGAACTGGATCGCTGCCGCTTATCCAACGTCCGCGAAAACCTCGACCGGCACGGTCATCATCGACGCCCGCACCCTGGATGCAACTGCTTGGGTCGCCGATGACCTCAAGTTCACGCAAGCCACACAAAGATCGAAGCAAAAACAACCGGACTTCGATCTCCTATTCTTCGTGAAACGGGAATAAAGCCAACCCTCCGTCCCACAGCCCCTCTTGGAAAAACTTCGTCATGCCAATGAAAATTGTCTGCATCGGCCTCGCACTGCTCGCGCTTCAACCCGCAGCCGCAACTGCCGCGGAAAATTGGTTCATCTACCAAGGCGCGAAAGCCAGTTGGGGCTACGACGCCGCCAAACTCGATCGCGGCCCTGCAAAGACGAACCAGATAACGACGATCTATGCGAACTACTACATCGACTCCGATAACTACGAAGGCAAGCCGTACCAATACATCGTCACCGAAATTGTCTTCAATTGCCAAGCCCGCACGGCGCAAACAAAAATGGTCGCGCTGTTCGACAACGACGCCAAACCCGTCGAGACATTGTTCGGCGACACCACCAAGCCGGCAGATTCTGTCGACACGTCGGACGCCGTCGACGCGATCGGCAAAATCCTCTTCGGCATCGGCTGCGACGGCAAGACGCCGCCCAAAGGCGCCATCCCGTCCGGCGATCTGTTCGGCACACTGGCCAAACTGAAATCCGTCACGAAATAGCACCGCCGAACGCCATCTTCGTCGCCTGCACGCGCACATCGATAGGCCAGTCCGCGACCAACGCAACAAACCGCGCCCGGTCGCGCGCAAACAAAGCGCGCGACGCCTCTTCGAAGCCCGGATTATCTCCAGCCATCGCGCTCATGAAGCGATAGGCCGCCTCCTGTGCCGCGCGCAAATCCGCCGTGCCGTCGCGCCTGGCCGCTTCGACGAGCTTGCGCAACGTCACCGACGCGCCGCCGGGCTGCGCGTTCAGCCACTCCCAATGCCGTGGCAGCAGCGTCACCTCGCGCGCAACGACGCCGAGCTTCGGCCGCCCCGGACCGCGCGCTTCTGGCACCGGCGCTGCCGCTTGCCGAAGCCGCCCGATCACCTGCTCCGGCGTGCCGCGCAAATCGAAATCGATCACGCGCCCGGTCGCCGCATCGAACGCAAGCACCGGCCCGCGAGCCCCGGCTTCGCTGACGCGCTTGACCGCAAGCGCCACCTCCTCAAGCGAGCCCGACGCAATGCGCCGCGCCCCGTCGAAGGCGATGCAGGCTTTAAGAACAGGATCATCCATGGCCAATTTCCGTCATTTCGCGGCCTTACTACCCGGATGAAATCAGCCCGTCAATATCACCCGGATAAAATTATCCCCTGCACGCCATGCCGCGCCGGCTTAGTCTCGGCCCCGTCCACCATCGCAAGGCCGCCCCCATGATCAAGACCGTGAACATCGAATACAAAGTCGACGGCAAAACCTTCACCGGCTATCTCGCCGACGGCTCGAAGGGTAAAGCCGTCCCAGGAATTCTCGTCGCGCACGAAGGCGGCGGCATGACGAACCACCCGCAGGAACGCGCCCGCATGCTGGCGGAGCTAGGCTACGTCGCCTTCGCGATGGACACGTTCGGCGAAAAAATCACGAGCCGCGAACAAGCCATGTCGACGATCATGGGGCTGATGCAAGATCTTCCCACCTTACGCAAGCGCGCCCGCACCGCGCTCGACGTCTTGAAGGCGCAACCCGGCGTCGACGCAATGCGCAGCGCCGCCATCGGCTTCTGCTTCGGCGGCACGACGGCGCTCGAACTCGCCCGCAGCGGCGCCGATGTCGGCTGCGTCGTCGGCTTCCATTCCGGATTGCAAACCGGCGCGCCGCAAGATGCCAAGAACATCAAGGGCAAAGTGCTCGTCTGCCTCGGCGCCGCCGACCCGATCATCCCTCCTGAACAACGCGAAGCCTTCGTCAAGGAAATGGAAGCCGGCAAAGTCGATTGGCGCATGGAACTTTACGGCGCCGCCGGTCACAGCTTTACCAACCGCGAGGTCGATGCGATGAACATCCCGGGCTTCGCCTATCATCAAAAGACCGACGAACGTTCGTGGCGCGCGATGCGCGCTTTGTTCGACGAAACGCTGGGGCCGCTCTAGAGCGTTTTGACATTTTGTCGAGCCGCAAGCGGTCCAAGATCCAACGCACGCGGAACCGCGGAGGTCGCGGAGAAGAAAGAAAGACTTGAAACGCCAAGAACGCCAAGAGGCTCGGGTTAACCGCCGACCGAAGACGCAAACTGTACGAATCAATTGGGGCGCGTTGCGCGCCCCGTCGAGATTTTGAAGTCCATCTCATCGTCAAAGGTCGGGCAGAGCCTCTTGGCGTTCTTGGCGTTTCAACTCTTTCTTCTCCGCGACCTCCGAGCCTCCGCGTGAGTCAGCTGAAGCGCAAATTGCTCTAAGCCGCAACGCCCGCACGGAGCCTAAAGCGGCTGGGCGTCGCGCCGAAGAGATCGCGAAAGCGCTTGTTGAACGTCGACAAATCGCCAAAGCCGGCCTCGAAAGCAATCTGCGACACGGGTGCGCGCGACGTCCGCAAACGCACCGCCGCTCTGCGCATCCGCACGCCCAGCAAAAACTTGTACGGCGTCAATCCCGTCACCCGCCGGAACACGCGCAAGAAATGATACTTGCTGATGGCAGCCATAGCGGCGAGCCGGTCGAGATCGATCGCGCCGTCGGCGTTGTGTTCGATGTAGCGCAACACCGCACTGACGCGCCGCGCGTCGCCGGACGACGGCGCCAACGTTGGCGCACGCACGCCCGACAGCGCTCCCCCCACAAGCTCGACCAAACGCAGGGCGAGCGTTTCGCCGGCAATGGCGCGCGCACTGCCGCTCGAGGCTTCGATCTCGACCAACATCGGCATCAAATCCGGCATCGCCGGCAACATGGGCGCCGTAAAGCGGAAGCAATGCGACCCCGCAGCCGTCGCCGAAACCTCCTCGAACAACGACGGCGCAAAATGAAACGCGATACAGCGGTCGCCTGTGCCGTGCTTGTGCCCGCATTCGAAACATGTCCCCGCATTCCCAAGCATCAGCGAACCGGGATAAAGCAACGCAGCACCCGCATCGCCGCGATAGTGGAACGTGCCCGCAATCACCGCCGCAATCGACACGCGCCCATGACGCTCCTCAAAAGGGCGGTCCTGCGGCCCGGCGCGGCAAACCACGTCGTCGATGCTCCAATCGGCACCCTGCGCAATAGGTCGCGAACTGATCGTGGGCAAAGGCTGAGGTTCGATTTTCATAGCTTGAATCATAGCAATTTTTCCCAAGCCCCGGCAACGCGAGAGGCGCCACATACGCACCCGAACTCAAGGAGATTTCGATGCTCAACCATGTTTCAATCGGCGTCCGCAATATCGCCAAAACCAAGGCGTTCTACGATGCCGCGCTCAAACCGCTCGGCTACAAGTGCCTAAGCGAGGGCGAAGGTTCGCTCGGCTACGGCGCGGGCGCCGTCGTCCTTTGGATTTCGGCCTCCCCTCATCCCGTCCCCGCGAACAAGGAATCGGGCTTGCACTTCTGCTTCGACGCCCCCACGCGCAAAAGCGTCGATGCCTTCCACAAGGCGGCCCTCGCCGAAGGCGGCAAGGACAACGGCAAGCCGGGCCTGCGCGCCGACTACGGCGACAATTACTACGCCGCCTTCGTTGTCGATCCCGACGGCTATCGCCTCGAAGCCTATTGCAGCGCCAAAGCATAGCGCCCAACGACCCGTGAGCCACAACGGACCGCCCCATACCTTAACGACTCGTTAACCGGCTCCGCCCAGCATTAACGGGATTGATTCCCTGGGGGCAGTGCCATGGCTTTGTTCGACAATTTGGTGATGAATTCCGCATGCCGTTCCAACCACCACCGGCTGGCGATCGAGGCCCTGCGCCTGCTCAAAGGCGACGCGTCGGAACAATGGCGTAACCTGTTCCTGCACAACTACAAAAACTATCTTGAAGGCGCCAAGGCGCCGGACGACGTCTTCAAGGATTTCAAGAACCACGTCCTGCACGTGCGCGAGGGCGATTGGGGCGGCGCGCCTGTGGCTGCGCGCGAATGGTACCGCCGCACCGTGCGCGCGCTGGCCGCGAAAGACTGGCCGCAGGCCGTCTATTGCGCCGGCGTCATGAGCCATTACGTCGTCGATCCGGTCCAACCGTTCCACACCGGCCAAACCGAAGAAGAAGGCGTCATCCACCGCGCCGTCGAATACAGCTTCTCGAAAAGCTACAACGAACTGCGCCAGATCCTGGTGCAGGACATGAACGGCTTCCCCGACGTGCCGGTGCCGGCGGGCGCCGACTGGCTCGAACAAATGGTGCGCGCCGGTGCGAAAACCTCGAACCCGCATTACGAGACGCTGATCAACCATTACGATTTCGCGCTCGGCGTGAAGAAACCGCAAGCCGGTCTCGACCAAGAACTGAAAGACGTGGTCGCAAAGCTGCTCGGTTACGCCGCCTCGATGCTCGCCCGCATTTTGGAGCGCGCCTTCGTCGAGGCCGCCGTCGCGCCGCCGAAAGTGAGCCTGACGCTCGACACGATTTTCGCCGGCCTCGCGATCCCGATCCGCGCCGTACTCGCGACCTACGCCGACATCAAAGAACGCGCCACGATCGAAACCATGTACGAGGAGTTCCGCAAAACCGGCAAAGTGCGCGCCACGCTATCGGAAGACGATAAGGTCATCCGCACGCTCCACGCCGAAGAGGTGTTGAAGAAGCCACTCTCGACGCGCAATGGCCGCGCGAAACCGGCACCGCCCACGGCACCGGCGCCGCCGCCCGCTCCCCCAAGAAAGTGAAAGCCAAGCCCGCAAAGATAGTGCGTGCCGTGGCTCCCGCACCCGCCAAAGCGCCGGCAAAGGCCGCAGCACCGGCAAAACCGGTCGCTGCGGCACCTGCGCCCGTAGCCAAGGCTAAAGGATTCTTCTCTTCCACGCCGAAAGCCGAAAAGGCGGCACCACCCGTGACAACGGCGAAAGGCGAACGCTTCCGCCTCACCGAAGACGCGCCCGTGGAAGACGCCCCGTCGATCGGCGCCAAGACGGCAACCCGCCTCACCGCGATCGGTATTCACACGGTCAAGGACTTGCTCGCCGTCTCGCCCGACGGTGCCGCCGCGCAAATCAAGTTCCGCCACATCAGCGCCAACGTCATCCGCGATTGGCAATCGCAAGCGGAACTCGCCTGCACCGTGCCCGACATCACGAGCTTGGCCGCCCAACTCCTCGTCGCCGCCGGCGTACGCGATGCCGACGACCTAGCGACCATCGAAA
>JAIOQG010000103.1 GCA_021413465.1 Alphaproteobacteria bacterium
GCTAGGACGCCGAAGATGAGTGCGATTCTGAGCATTTTTGTGTTGCCTCCTGTTTGGACAGGACTTTGGGATATGCGAGCCGTCGCTGATTTGGTATCGCCCGAAAGGGTGAATTGGCCAAATTCAGCCGTTCGGCGTGGCTTCTCAGCCCTCATCCTCCGGGCCGGCTTGCCAAAGTTGGATCGGATTGCCCTCGGGGTCGACGAGCTTTGCGAAACGGCCGTTCGGATAGTTTTCGGGGTCGATCTCCACGGCAATACCGTTCGCCCGCAGTTGGGCTGCCATCTTGTCGATGTCGCGGACGCGGAAATTGATCATCCATTGCAGGCGCATGTCGCCGAAATAGGTCGTGTCCTGCTTGAACGGCTCGAACACCGTGGTGCCGGCCCCTTGGCGCCAGGGCGGGTCATCATAGTTGCCCGGCGTCGAGGTCACGCCCAGGTTGTCATTGTACCATTTGCCCAGGGCCTTCGGGTCTTTTGCCCGAAAGAAAAAACCACCAATTCCGGTGACGCGTTCCATCAACTTTTCTCCGTCGCGTTGGTCTGCGGGTGTTTTCATACGTCCTAACGACCGGCATCGGTATCGCCCGGAAGGGTGATTTGGCCCGAATCCGACGCTGGGCCGCAGCCGGTTAGGGAACGATGCTGAGCTCCCTCGCCTTTTGGATGGCTTGGGTGCGGCGCTCGACTTCGAGTTTTTGGAACAGGTTGGCGATGTGGGTTTTCACCGTGTTGGGGGAGATGTCCAGGTCGCGGGCGATCTCTTTGTTCGAGCGGCCGGCGGCGAGGCGTTCCAAGACGCCGAGTTCGCGATCGGTCACGCCAAGCGACTTCAGCGCCGCTTCGTTGCGTTGGAAGGCGGGGGAGATGGTCTTCGGCGTCAGACGATGACCAACCCAGACGCCCAGCGCCGTAAAGCCGAGCGCGATTAGACCGACGTAAATCTCCGGTGCGAAGGCGCGGGCAAGGTATTTGTACTCAAGCCATTGCAGCGCGAAGGCCCCGGCCGCAAGGGCAAGGGCGTAGATTGCGATGGGCTTGAGCATGTCGCGGGACATTTCAAGCAGCGGTGCGCGCCTTTGGGCGGCGCAGGTCGGCGGCCAGTCCCTCGCCCATCAGGTCGACAAAGTTTTCGGCGTAGAAGCGTTCGATGGCGCGTGGGTTCGTTGTTGCTAGACTTTCGTCGAAGCGTTTGAGCGGATTGCGGCCGCCTTCGACGTGGGGGAAGTCGGAGGAGAAGAGGCACACTTCCTCACCGGCGTTTTGGATGATCCAGCCGGCGTCTTCGTGCGGATAGGGGGTGACGCGGACTTGGCGTTTGACGAATTCGCTGGGTTTCAGCGAGAGTTTCTTGAGGCGCTCTTCGCCCTTGTAGAAAGCGGCGTAGCCCGAATCCATGTTGCGCATCCAACCAGGCACCCACGACGCGCCGAGTTCGATGGCGCCGAATTTCAGCTTCGGGAAGCGATCGAGCACGCCGTCGAAGATCATGGCGGCCAAGCTCAGCATCACCGAATGCGGGATCATCATGTAGCTGACTGAGGTGAAGTTTTCTTCGCCGCCGTGGAAATCTTTCACCTTCGGCAGGCCGTTGTTGAAGTAGTCGGGGTTGAGCTTCTCCTCGCCGCCGACGTGGAAGACGATCGGCAAACCCGCCTCCTGCGCCATCGCCCAGATGGGATCGAAGGCAATGTGGCTCGGCGAATGGCCGTTGGGGCACTTTGAGGGAATCATCAGCGCTTTGAGGCCCATGTCGATCGCCTCGCGCGCGGCGATCTTCGCGCGATCGAGGTCCGCGAGGGGTACATAGGCCGTGCCGAGGAAGCGGCGGTCGACGGAGCAGAAGTCCGTCATCATGCGGTTGTGCGCTTGGGCCGTGGCATAGGCGAGATCGACGTTCGTTTCGTCGAGGCCGAAATTGCCGAGGCACCAGGTGGTGAAGACGAGTTGGCTTGCGAAACCGAGTTCGTTCAGCGCGCGCGGGCGGTCTTCGCGGGTGAACGCGCCGAGGGCTTCGTAGTTCTTACGCAGCAGTATGTTCTCGATGGCGCCGGCGCGGAAGGTGGAATCGTTTTGCTTGGCGCGCGAGTCCGTCACCCATTTACCGTCGCGCGGCCAGGCCTGAAGCTTGGGCAGCGCGTCGTAGCGGGCGCGAAATTTCGGATCGATGAAGGCGTCGAGGCAGTCGGCCAGCTCCATCAAATGCGAGTCGGCATCGTGGACAATGCGGTTCGCGACATAGGGCATGGGCGGCCTCCCAGGTTGGGTCGGCACGATGATCGCGGAACGAAGCGTTGGGCGCAACCTCTTCGATGTCTTCCGCTGCCCTGACATATTCCGCTAGGGTGGCCCACAAAAGAAACTGGAGGAAACGGCATGGGTGCGTGGAATTACGGCGATATTGCCGATGCCGTGGCGAAGGTGGTGCCCGCAGGGGCGCCGGCTTTAATCCATGGCGACCGGGTGACGAGCTGGCCGGCGTTTCAGGCGCGCACCAACCAGCTGGCGCGGGGGCTGATTGCGGCCGGGCACCAGACCGACGACAAGCTTGCGATCCTGATCCGCAACCGGCCGGAATACATGGAGGCGACCTTTGCCGCGTTCAAAGGGCGGTTCGTGCATGTGAACGTCAACTATCGTTACAAGGCCGAGGAGCTCGCCTACATCTTCGACAATTCGGACGCGCGCGTTGTCGTTTACGGCAGCGAGTTCGCGCCCATCATCGCCGAAATTCGCGCGCGGTTGCCGGATGTGAAGACGTGGCTGCAAGTCGAGGTCGATCGCACGCCCCTGCCCGCCTTCGCCAAAGACTATGAGAATTTCATTGCGGCGCAGAGCGGCGGCGATCTGGGGAACGCGCGCTCGGGAGACGACTTGTTCTTTCTTTATACCGGCGGCACGACCGGCATGCCCAAGGGCGTGATGTGGCGGCAGGGCGATTTGCGGCAGGCGCAGATGAACCCGGCGCTGATGCCGGTGGTGCCGACGACGCTTGAAGAGCATGTCGACATCGTGCGGGCGCAAATCGGCAATCGCTTCATTCCGGCCTGTCCGCAGATGCATGGGACGGGATTGCTGACCTCGTTTGGCGCCTTGGGCATGGGCGGGTGCGTGATCACGCTTGATGCGCCGAGTTTCGAAGCCGTCGAACTGTGGGAGGCGACGCAGCGGCACAAAGCGCAGAGCATCGCCATCGTGGGCGATGCGTTTGCGAAACCGATGTTGCGCGCGCTCGACGAAAACCCTGGGCGGTGGGATTTGACGTCGTTGGTGTCGATCATCTC
>JAIOQG010000104.1 GCA_021413465.1 Alphaproteobacteria bacterium
GTCATAGGTGAGGCTCGCGGCCCATGCGGGCGTCGGCGCATCGTCCAGCGCGTCGTCGAGGTCGATCTCGCTGCCCGATTGAACTTTCACCCTGGCGTCCACCACGCCTTGCACTTTTGGCGACAGCAGCGGCAAGAGTTCGCGGGCGCCGGCGACGTTCCGGGTCCACAATGCGGCGTCGGCGCGCGCGAGGTGATCGGCTTCGGGCAGCGGTGTCTGCGTGGCGGCCGCCCAATCTTGATAGTCGGCAATGCTCAACGTGAGCGCCAACCAGCACCGCCTGATGCCGGAGAGCGCCTCGGGCTTTTGTTCGTGCGCGACTTGGAATTTCGCCCAAGCGAGGCAGCCGGCACTCGTGCGGGGCTGGCGCACCTTGAACCAGGCAGGTCCTTTCGTTTCGACCAGCGCACCGGCGAGCAGCGTTTCCTCGCCGCGCAGCACGATTTGCGAACGGCCGGGCCAGTTCGTGTGCGCGGTGAGGAAGGTATCGATCTCGGCAAACGTGGCGCCGGACGTCGACGAAGAGACATAGCGCCATTGCACGAGGTCGCGCACGATGGCGGGCTGTTTAGCTGCCAGTGCGTTCGCACCGGCCCAATCTTTGGCATCCTGTGTGGCGAAGGCCTTGGTCAGCGCTTCGAGTTCCTTCGCGCTCGGTTCCGCTTCGGCGACGCGGGACGAGGCTGGGATTAACGCGGCGCAAACGGCGAGCAGCAGAGCGGCGATCACTCTGGGCTGGGCGTTTTTCGAATGGGTCGTTCTCATTGTGCCGCAATGTCAAGGAAACCACGGGATATACAATAACTCATTCCGGGGGCGTTTGGGCCGGCTTCCGGCGATCGGCCACCGGGGCCTCCCTGGGAGCGCCGGCTTCCAGCCGGCTCTTTTGTGACATGAAGAAGAAGGAAGAGCCGGCAGGATGCCGGCGCTCCCAGGAAGAGCGCTCGCAGGAAGAACGATCGTAGGAAGTTGGTGTAACCGGCAGGGACGCGCGAGGCTCGTCGCGCGGCGTCATTGACGTAGCTGCGAACAGGGCTTAGAGCTTGGCCTCCCTTGGGGAGTAGCCTCCTTCGACTTTAGAAGGAGTCGCGTCAACACACTTGGCTTCGGCCATGGCGCGATTGCGGAAGACGATACATCTTCCTTGGCGAGACCAATGGCGTCGTTCCACACCCTGGCCGGGCTTGGTTCGTCGCTATTGGCAATGCGCCCGGCCCATTGGATTTCGAAATGGAAGCGCTCCTGGTTTCAACGGCCGTCGTCGCTCTCGCGGAGATCGGCGATAAGACGCAATTGCTGGCAATCGTTCTGGCGACACGATTCAAGAAACCGATCCCGATTATTCTTGGGATTTTTTGCGCAACGATCGCAAACCACCTGCTTGCCGCGACGGGCGGGTACTACCTTTCAAATGTCTTGTCCGGCGTTTGGTTTCAAACCGCGGTCGCACTGTCATTCGTTGCCATGGGGGTGTGGACACTCATCCCCGACACGCTCGACGATGCGGAGGGCGA
Source organism: Alphaproteobacteria bacterium (assembly GCA_021413465.1). Taxonomy (GTDB): domain Bacteria; phylum Pseudomonadota; class Alphaproteobacteria; order Micropepsales; family Micropepsaceae; genus SZUA-430. The sequence goes on from JAIOQG010000104.1 coordinate 1,515, forward strand.
TCGTAAATTGGCTAGCGCGTTTCTGACGACGCTGGTGATCTTTTTCTTGGTCGAGATCGGCGATAAGACGCAAATCGCGACCGCGGCCTTGGCGGCGCGCTTCAATGACGTGTTCCTCGTCGCGCTCGGCACGACGACCGGCATGATGTTGGCGGATGTGCCGGCGGTCTTGTTGGCGGAAAGAGCAACCACAATCGTTCCGTTGAAGTTCGTGCGTGTCGGCGCGGCGCTTTTGTTCCTGGCGCTCGGGTTATTGCAACTGATCTCGCTTTGGTGGTGACATGAGCGCCCGACTCTCCTGGTCGCCCGCAATGCCCAAGACTTGCACTGTTTGTCATCGCGAGAGAGGCAACGGGCAGACGTTGATCCAAATCAAGTTGCCCAACGGCGCAACGCTGTACATTGTCGAAACTCAAGGCGACCCCTGTTCGGCGCTTACCGATCGTCGCCGATTCCGGGGTATCTCGCGGTCCGTTTCGCTGAATAGGACGAGCCAATCATGACACGTTCCAGATTGCCCCTGTTGTTGGGCACAATGCTCCTGCTTTTTTTGTGAGCCCGAGCACCGCGCAAGCCGGCGCATGAGAACGCAATTGACCGCATTGATTTCAGGAAAAACGCGGATGGCACGTTCGAACTGCATATCACTTGAGCCCGATATGAAAGCCCGAAGGCTTACGACGTGCTGATGTTCGCCACTGCGGGCAACAACCGGCAAATCTTTGATCCCGATTATTCTTGGCGTATTCTGCGGGACAATCGCAGGCTGCTTGCTCTGTACGACGGGCGGATGCGACTTCTCAATCCTTCTAGTGGACGCTTGGGTTTAGACCGCCGTCGCACTGTCGCTCGTCGCGGTGGGATCACGTGAACGCTGACGCCCCCGTTTCGCCGGCCCCGACGGCTAGTTTGCTCAGCCATGAAGTCTTGCCGTTTCTATTGGCCTTCGCTGCGTTGGTCGCCTCAGCACTGGCGATCGACGTTGTACTCCACGTCCTCGACGCCGTGTGGATCGGGCGCTACCTCGGCATTCCAGGCGTGTTGTTGATCTTGTTCTCGTTTCGCTACTCGCTGCGCAAGCGCGGTCTGATCAAGTCGGGTTCGCCGGTGCCGCTTTTGCGTTTGCACGAACGCATGGCCTGGGGCGGTTCGATGCTTGTGCTGGTCCATGCCGGCGTACATTTCAATGCGATACTGGCGTGGCTCGCCATCGGCGCGATGCTGATCAATGTGGCCAGCGGCCTGACCGGAAAGTTCCTGTTGCAGCGTGCCCGCTCGCGATTGGACGAAACGAAACAGGCGATGCGCGAGCAAGGTCTCACCGCCGAAGCAATCGATGTGCGTCTCTATTGGGACAGTCTGACGGTCGACATCGTCAAGCAGTGGCGCGTAGTGCATATCCCGATCACATTGGCTTTCGCCGTGCTGGCGACAGCGCACATCGTCGCCATCCTCGTGTTCTGGGGTTGGTGATGACCAAGCGTCTGGTGCTGATCCTCATTGGGCTGGTTTTGCTCGTGCCTTTGGCGTTCGCCTTCGTCTATCCGCAATGGATGTTGAGCTCGGGGACACTTCCATCCTATCACGCGGATCTCGCTGACGATTGCTTTGCTTGCCACAAGCCGTTTCGCGGCGCGGCCTCACAAAATTGCGTCGCGTGCCATGTGGTCGCCCAAATCGGCTTGCGCACGAGCAAGGGCGTGCCACTGCCGCAGTCGGTTGCAAAAGCCGATTTTCATCAAGCGTTGATCGAGCCGGATTGTGTCGCCTGCCATCGAGGGCACCGAAGCCCCTATTTCGTTCCCGGCGATCGCAAGGCGTTCACGCATGACTTGTTGCGTCCGGAGCTGCGCGATCGTTGTTCGACCTGCCACGTTGCGCCCAAAGATGTCCTGCACCGCGACCTCACCGCAGGCTGCGCGCAATGCCATAAGCCGGGCGCCTGGAAATCGGTCGCGTTCGATCACGCCCTATTGGCCAAGCCCGTGCTGGAGAAGTGCGAAGCCTGTCACCGCGCGCCGGGCGACACGCAGCACGCAAACATCAAGGGCAATTGCGCCCTGTGCCACACGCCGAAGCAGTGGGAACCGGCCACATTCGACCACGCCAAGCATTTTGTGCTCGACGGCGATCACAATGTGCCATGCGCGACCTGCCACGTCGGCGACGACTATCGTCGCTACACTTGCTTCGGATGTCATGCACACCAGCCCGATCGCATTCGCGCCAAGCACCTGGAAGAAGGCATTCGCAATTTCGAAAACTGCGCGCGCTGTCATCGCAATGCGAACGAAGAGCCCGGGGAGGGCGGCGAGCGCGACTAGGTCGTAAGGTCCGCGCCAACATTGGGTTCGCAGCGCGGGCAACTGATCGCCGTTGCTGCCGCGGCGTAAAGCAGTGCGCTTGCGCCGAGTGCACCCAAAATCGCGCGCGGGATGTTGCGCCTGGCGTCGACGGCTTCCTCGGCCAGCGCGTGGATCAGAGCACGGCGCGCTGCGTCTCGAGCTTGGGGGCGTCGCCGCGTACAGCTTGCCTGACAACGAGCGCTGCAAGCCCGGCACTCACGCCGCCGGACGCGGCAAGAAGCCAATCGCCGAGGTGCAACGGCTCAAGATGCATAAGCCGCGCGACGGCGGAAATTTGAACGAACAACAACAGACTGGCGATGCTGCCTGCCACGGCAACTCGCGAGGTGGCGGTTTTGAATTCGCTCAGCACCGCCGTGATCGTCGCACTGAAGATGATGAGTAACGCAAGCGCCATGGCTCTGGCATGGTTCGCATTCTCGACATCGCCAAGGGAAAAACCATAAGCGACCACGACGATCGCCGTAACAAGTAAACCGACCGCCGTGATGGCAAGCCACGCGTTGCGCGTAAAGAAATGCGACGGCCCGTCGCGTTCGACGCGGAGAAGATTTTGCGCTTGCGCGCCATCTTGAAACACCAACAGCGCGGTCGGGTGAATGATCAACTCAAGCCACACGATGTGAATGGGGAGATAGAGCAGAGGATAGCCCGCCAGTGGGATGATTGCCGCGCTGAGCACCAACGGAATATGGACCATGAGAATATAGGCAAAACTCAACTGGAGATTCCGGAACAGTTGTCGACCTTCGGCGATCGCGCCAACGATTGTGCGAAAATTATCGTCCAGCAACACTATTGCGGCCACTTCGCGCGCGCTGCGGGTGCCACGTTCGCCCATCGCAATGCCGATGTCCGCGGCTTGCAGCGCGGGCACGTCGTTCACCCCGTCGCCGGTGACGGCAACGATCTCGCCCGCCGCTTGAAGTGCACGCACGAGGGCGAGTTTTTGCGCAGGCGCCGCTCGGGCGATGACATCGACCGTTGCCAGGGTATTCGCGCGCGTTTGGTCCGAACCGGTAGCAAGTTGATCCGCGGATATCACGACAGGTCGACGGTCGCCCAGTCCAATCTCAAGAGCGATCGCTTCGGCCGTCGACGGATGGTCGCCCGTGACCATGATCACGCGAATGCCCGCCGCTCGGCAGGAGGCGACTGCCTCTCGAACGCCTTCACGCACCGGATCTTCGAATGCGAGTATGCCTGCCATGACGTAGCCTCGGTCGGGCTCCACATCGATCGCAGCGGCGTTATCGAGCAAGCGCGTGGCGCAGGCGATAACTTTGTGACCTGACGTTGCAAATTCGCCGACGCGCGCGCCCCATTCCTCTCTCACCGTATCGCCGTCCGAGCACATTCCCAGGACCGTTTCCGGAGCGCCCTTGACGACCGCGACACGCGACCCGTCCGGCATGCGAACGATCGATGTCTCACGGCGCCGTTGCTCGGTGAAAGGAAACAGCGCCAACTGCTGCACCGTTTCATCCGGGTTGGCCGCTGCATGCAGCGCCGCGTCGAGTGGGTCGCCACTATCAGAACGGGCGGCGAGGGCTGCCGATTGGATCAGCCGTTCAGGCGAAACGCCCTCGGCGGTGCCGGTGTGCGCCAGTCTCAATTTTCCTTCGGTTAACGTGCCGGTCTTGTCCGAACAGATGCATGTGACCCTGCCGATGTTT
>JAIOQG010000105.1 GCA_021413465.1 Alphaproteobacteria bacterium
ATCTTCGACAGATCGAGGACGTCGCAAATAAGCGAATGCAAATGCTCGCCCGAGCTATGAATGTCGCGCGCGTACTCGACATATTTGGCGGTGGCATCCGCGCCGAAGATCTGGTCGCGAATCGCTTCGGCAAAACCCAAAATGGCGTTTAGCGGCGTCCGCAACTCGTGGCTCATGGTGGCCAGAAATTGGGACTTAAGCCTGTTGGCGGATTCCGCGGCGAGCTTCGCCGCCGCCAGTTCCTTCTCGCGCGTCTTCAAGTCCGTGATGTCGATCCAGGCGTTGAGGTACCCGCCATCCAAGAGCCGACGCGACCTTTGTTGGTACCACCGCCCATTCACTTTGATTTGCAATGGGCTCGCCGCCTCGCGAACATTGTCGATCGAAACCTTGATCCACGCTTCGGCGTGTTCGGGCGGCGCCTTGATGTCGCCGTTCTCGACCAACCCGCGCGCACATCCGGCCAGCGGCAGACCGGCGGCCAATCGCGAACGCGCGCGGCCCAACACGGCCTCGGCGGCTGTGTTCCAGGCCACGAAATTGAGATCGGCATCGAGCACCATCAAGGGGCCCGGTCCGATTTCGATCGCATCCAAAAAGCGCCGTTGCGCCGTCGACAGCGCCGCCGCGGATTCTTCGCGCAGACGCGCATTCGCGGCCCGCAGCTCTTGCTCCATGCGCACGTTTTCGGTTTCGCTGCGGCGCTGTTCGTTCGCGGAGTTTTCGTAAGTCCGCGCCACCGCTGCAGCAAACGCGATCAGGTCGAGCGGCGCCGTTTCGACGCCGCCGCGGGCTTCCAAAAGTTGGCGCTGCAGAAGCTCGTGCATAATTCCCGGATTGCCCCAGTCCAACGCGCAAAAAACCGGACCCGGCGGGAACTAGGCCCGCTACCGGTGTGCAAAAATGTCTTGCCGGCACGCAGGCTATCGCGCCCGCCTTAACATTCCGTGTTTGAATGACACCGTTGCGCACCGAAATGGCCGTGTCCTGGCCTCGCGGGCGGGCGCCTTGCCGGTTTCGCTTACGCCGACTAGCCTTTCGCAAGGTCGACTATTGCTCTCACGAAAGCTGAACCATGGCGCAAAGCACTGGCCGCATCTCCGTCAGCCGCTCGTCGGCCGCGTTGGGCGCCGTAATTTCCGGGGTCGATCTATCAGTCGAACCGGACGCAGAAACCTTCGCCGTCATCCACCGCGCGCTCCTAGACCATTGTGTCATCTTCTTCCGCGACCAAGAAATGACGCCCGAGCAACACGTCGCGTTCGCGCGGCGCTTCGGTCCGATCAGCATCCACCCTTACGCGCCGGCACTACCCGGCCACCCCGAGGTCATGCGTGTCTTCAAGGAAAAAGACGACAAAGTGAATTTCGGCGGCGGTTGGCATTCCGACATGACGTTCCTGGAAAAGCCGCCGCTGGGCTCGATCCTGTACGCCAAGGAGGTTCCGCCGGTTGGCGGCGACACCATGTTTGCAAACCAGTATCTCGCCTACGAGGCACTGTCTTCCGGCATGAAGCGCACGGTCGATGGCTTAAGTGCCGTGCACTCGGCGAACGCCCAATACGGCGTCGATGGCATGAGCGAAGCCAATCGCCACAACGATCAACGCAGCATGAAACCGAAAACGTCGGAAGAGGCGAAAGCCGAAACGATCCACCCTGTGGTACGCACGCATCCGCAAAGCGGCCGCAAAGCGCTCTACGTCAATATCGGTTTCACCCAGCGCTTCGACGGCTGGACGAAGGACGAAAGCAGGCCCCTACTGCGCTGGCTCTACGAACACTGCGCCAAACCCGAATTCACCTGCCGCTTCGTGTGGACGAAAAACGCAGTCGCGTTCTGGGACAATCGTTGTACCCAGCACTACGCCCTCAATGACTATCACGGCCATCGCCGCGAAATGCACCGCGTGACGATTGAGGGCGACCGGCCGCGCTGAAGAGGCGCTATCTGCGCGGTTTGTGCCTGCAGCTGATGTGTTCGCCCCGGCGCTGACGCTCGCGGCACGACTTCTTCCACGGCGGATCGCCGATATTTAAGTCGTCCTTTGTCGTCGTTGCGCCGACCACGCCGCCGACGACGGCACCGATGACGGCTCCCGTTCCGACACTGCCGCCCGTTGCGCCCGCGACGACAGCACCGCCCACCGCGCCGATGCCGGCGCCGCTAATCCCGCGATCGGTAGGCGTTGTACCGCACGCGCCCAAGCTAAGTGCGCCAACCATCGCCGCAGCCATAAGAACTGTTTTGAACATCGTTCATCTCCATACGAAAACTCGTCGGATTTAGAACGCGCGATGATGACGAAGGGTTCCGGCCAAATACGTCGGAATGCTGCTAGATAGCGTAGTCGAACGCACCCGGCTGAAGCTTTCGCCTGTTGGCGAGCATCGTTGCGTGCAAGCTGACGACGATCCTGCTGGCCGTGCGCGGAAAAAGCGCCGGTACCAGCGCGTGCGCAAAACACGCCGCCGCTGCGATCGCCAAGTGTCCTGCAAAGCCGAGTGCCATCGACAAGTGTTTGAAATAACCCTCGCCGACCGAACGAGGGTGGCGCAAGAACAGCGCATCGAACATGAACTCACGCTCCCTTGAAATCGGAATCCGGCCCGAAGGCGGAATCTAGCTCAAATTGCCCCGTGGCACTGTTTGAACTTCTTGCCCGAGCCGCAAGGGCAGGGCGCGTTGCGTTGCACCTTGCCCCACGTGGCGGGATCTGTCGGGCTGACCGGCACCGCCCGTCCCGCGACGCGCGGCGTGTTCGTCACGGTACGTGGCCCGGACGGCGCATCGTCGAACTCGTTCTCACCCGTGTCGGGATTGATATGCATGGCCTGCATCTGCGGCAACGCGCGCTCTTCCAGATCCGGCGGCGCCTCAAGCTGCAACTGCACGTGCATCAACTGGCGCGTCACCTGTTGGCGAACGCGCGCCAGCAGACCCTCGAACAGCAGAAACGCTTCGGACTTGTATTCGTTCAGCGGATCGCGCTGACCGTAACCGCGCAAGCCGATCGTGTGGCGCAAATGGTCGAGCGTGACCAAATGTTCGCGCCACTCGTGATCCATCGTCTGCAACAGCACGGCGCGTTCGATCTGATTGACCACGTCCGCAGGCGCGCCGCGCAGGCGTTCTTCCCCGCGCGCGTCGGCCGCCTTGATGATGCGTTGGATGAACTCTTCTTCCGCGATCCCGTCTTCCTTGCCCCACTGCACGATCGGCAGCTCAAGGCCGTAAAACTCCAGAATATCCGTCTGAAGTTCGGTCGTGCGCCACTGTTCGGCATAGGTGTTGGGCGGCACATACCGCTTCACCAAGTCTTCGATCAGCTGGTGGCGCATTCCCACGATCGTGTCGTGCACGCTTTCGGCTTCGATGAATTCAAGGCGCTGCTCGAATATCGTTTTGCGCTGATCGTTCATCACGTTGTCGAACTTGAGCAAGTTCTTGCGGATGTCGAAGTTGCGCGCCTCCACGCGCTGCTGCGACTTCGCGACGGCGGCGTTGACCATGCCGTGCGAGATCGCTTCGCCTTGCTTGAGGCCCAAGCGCTGCAACATGCCGTCGAGCTTATCCTGTCCGAAGATACGCATCAGATCGTCGTGCAAGCTCAAATAGAACTTCGAATGCCCGGGATCTCCTTGGCGTCCCGAACGGCCGCGCAACTGATTGTCGATACGCCGGCTTTCGTGCCGCTCCGTGCACAACACGTACAAACCGCCGGCCTCAATCGACTTTTTCTTGTCGGCGGCGATCTCGGCGCGGATACGCTCTTCGACGCGCTTTCTCTCGACTTCGTCTTCGATGCCGATCGTCTCGACGGCGACGCGCATGTCGGCATTGCCGCCCAGCTGAATGTCGGTGCCTCGTCCCGCCATGTTCGTTGCGATCGTAATCGTTCCCGGCACGCCGGCCTGGCTGATGATCTGCGCTTCCATCTCGTGATAGCGCGCATTCAGCACGTTGTGCTTGATCTTCTGCTTCTTCAAAATCTCCGACAGAGTCTCCGACTTCTCGATCGACACCGTTCCCACCAGAACCGGCTGTCCGCGCGTGACGCATTCTTTGATCGTCTCGATGATCGCTTCGTATTTTTCTTCGACGGTACGGTAGTTCTCGTCGTCGTCGTCGATGCGCGACACCGGAACATTGGTCGGAATTTCGACCACGTCTAGATCGTAGATCTCCATGAATTCGTTGGCTTCGGTCGATGCCGTGCCCGTCATGCCGGCAAGCTTCGAATAAAGCCGGAAATAGTTCTGGAACGTGATCGACGCCAGCGTCACGTTCTCCGGTTGGATCGCCGCGCCTTCCTTCGCCTCAAGCGCCTGATGCAGCCCTTCCGAATAGCGCCGGCCTTCCATCATGCGGCCGGTAAATTCGTCGATGATGATGACCTTGTTGTCTTTGACGATGTAGTCTTTATCTTTCTGGAACAGCCTGTGCGCCTTCAGCGCTTGGTTCACGTGGTGGACCAACGACACGTTGGCGATGTCGTACAGCCCGCCTTCGCTCATCACGCCGTTCTTGGCCAACCAGCTCTCGACCGCTTCGTTGCCTTCTTCGGTCAGCGTCACGGTGCGCTGTTTCTCGTCCAGTTCGTAGTGCTCGGCCTTGAGCTCCGGCATGAACGCATCGATCACCTTGTAAAGGTTCGAGTGATCTTCCGTCGGACCCGAAATGATCAGCGGCGTGCGCGCTTCGTCGATCAAAATCGAATCGACCTCGTCGACGATCGCAAAGTTGTGGCCGCGCTGAACCATCTGCGTCTTCGAATACTTCATATTGTCGCGCAGATAGTCGAAGCCGTATTCGTTATTCGTGCCGTACGTCACGTCGGCGCCATATTGCTCGCGCCGTTGCGGGTCGCTGAGCCCGTGCACGATGCACCCGACCGACAGACCCAAAAAGCGGTAGACTTGTCCCATCCAATCCGCATCGCGCTTGGCGAGGTAGTCGTTGACGGTAACGACATGCACGCCTTTGCCCGAAAGCGCGTTCAGATAGACGGGCAGGGTTGCGACCAAGGTCTTGCCTTCGCCGGTTTTCATTTCGGCGATGTCGCCTTCGTGCAGCACCATGCCGCCGATCAACTGCACGTCGAAATGGCGCTGATGTAGCGTCCGCTTGGCGGCTTCGCGCACGGTCGCAAAGGCCTCGGGCAACAGGTCGTCGAGCTTGCGCCCGTTCGCCACCTGCTGGCGGAAGTCGGCGGTGCGCTGGCGCAGTCCGTCATCCGTGAGTTTGGAAATCTCGGGTTCGAACGCGTTGATTCGCGGCACCCGGGCATAGAGGGGCTTGAGTCTGCGATCGTTGCTGGAGCCGAAAATTTTCTTCGCCAGCGTATTCAAGCCGAGCATTCGAATACGTCCTTAATATCGACGGAAAAACGGTCGAGGCCTCCCCAGCCGCGTCATCCGCGGAGAGGTTCGCCCCCAAGAGGTACGGAAACGGTGGGTTTCGCGCGCAGTTGTGAGGGACAGATAAGCGGGCACTCCCCCCCTGTCAACGCGTCGGCTTAGCGTGGGGCTGTAAGTGTGACATCGGCGGAATTTTGCCCTTTGCGCGGCAGTTTAAGGCTCGGCATCTGCCAAGGGCAGCGCCTAAGCATCGCTCCGATAACCGTCAGTACATCAGCACCATGGCGTAACGGCGTGCATTAACGATTTTCGGTGATATCCGCAGAAATCTGCGGTTCTTGACCGGTTTCAATAGGACGGGTACTGACAATCTCTCGGGGTGCGGATACGCTGCAACCTGCCGCGTGCACATCGCGGGGAGGAAACAATCGATGGCCCCGTCCGCGGGCAAGGCTTCCAAGGCACCTGCGTCGCCGAAAGCAACAGCCGAAGCGGCCCCGAAGGCCGCGAAGTCAGCCCATCCGGTTTCCCCGCTCGCCCCAAAAGCCTTAGCCAAATTGCCGCCGATCTCGGGCGTCCGCCTCGGCGCGGGCTCGGCCGGCATTCGCTACGAAGGCCGCACCGACGTTTTGGTGGCCGTGCTTGCACCGGGCACCGCCGTCGCGGGGGTCTTCACGACCTCGAAGACATCGTCGGCCCCTGTCGATTGGTGCCGCTCGGCTCTGGCGCAGAAATCCGCGCGCATGCTGATTGTGAATTCCGGCAACGCCAATGCTTTCACCGGACGCGTCGGCACCGAAGCCGTGCGCGCCACCGCCGACAGCGCCGCCGAACTTGCCGGTTGCAAGCCGCAAGAGGTCTTCATCGCCTCCACCGGCGTTATCGGCGAACCCTTGCCGGTCAAGCGACTGACTGCGGTCCTGCCCGAAATTTACGAGAACACGGGCGCGACGGCGTGGGAGCAAGCCGCCCGCGCCATCATGACAACCGACACCTTTCCCAAAATGGCGACGGCGACGGCGCAAATCGACGGCGAGCAAGTGCGCATCAACGGCATCGCAAAGGGTTCGGGCATGATCGCGCCGGACATGGCGACGATGCTGTCCTTCATCTTCACCGACGCCGCCATCCCCCCCGACGTGCTGCAAGCGCTTCTGGTCCAAGCCACGGAGACCAGCTTCAACGCCATCACCGTCGACAGCGACACCTCGACCAGCGATACGCTGCTTTTGTTCGCGACCGGCAAAGGCGCCAAGCACAATCCCGTCGTCCGCGCGAACGACAAACGGATAGACGACTTTCGCATCAAATTGACCGCACTGATGCAAGACCTCGCGGTCCAGGTCGTGCGCGACGGCGAGGGCGCGACCAAACTCGTGCGCATCAACGTCTCGGGCGCCGAAAGCACCGCGGCCGCCCGCAAGATCGCGCTCTCGATCGCGAACTCGCCGCTTGTCAAAACCGCGATCGCCGGCCACGACGCGAATTGGGGCCGCATCGTCATGGCGGTCGGAAAATCGGGCGAAGCCGCAAACCGCGACAAGCTCTCGATCAAATTCGGCGGCCATCGCGTGGCGACGATGGGCATGCGCGACCCGAACTACAGCGAAGCCCTGATGGCCCGCTATATGGCGCGCCCCGAAATCGAAATCGACGTCGACGTCGGCATCTCGAAATTCAACTCGGGCGTCTGGACCTGCGACCTCACCCACGGCTACATCGACATCAACGGCAGCTACCGCAGTTAGGCCGACGGCCCGGTTTTCTTCCTGCCCCGGATCGTCCACACTGCACCGATGTCCGACCGCCCGACCAAACTCTTGCTTGTCGCTGCCTGCGCTTTAATCGATGCAGACGGGCGCGTGCTGCTCGCGCAACGGCCTGAAGGCAAGTCGATGGCGGGCCTTTGGGAGTTTCCCGGCGGCAAAATCGAACCGGGCGAGCGCCCCGAACAAACGCTCATCCGTGAGTTGACCGAGGAACTCGCCATTCACGTGAAGGAGGACTGCCTCGCACCCTTCGCTTTCGCGTCACATGGTTACCCGAGCTTTCACCTGTTGATGCCCCTTTATCTTTGCCGGCGGTGGGAAGGTATTGCGACGCCCTGCGAGGGCCAGACTCTGGCCTGGGCCCGCCCGAAAGACATGGGCAGCTACGCCATGCCGCCGGCCGATATTCCCCTTGTGGCACAGCTGCGCGATCTTTTGTGACGAAGCGCGCCTTATCGCGCACTCCCTAAAATGCAAGATATTACCTTCTGTTAACGCCTGTCGCGCAGAGTGGCCGCGAGCGCCAAAGTTCGAGGTGGGCGATGCAACGCGTGATGAAATTCTTACGACGGTTTTCCGCCGATGACGGCGGTGCAACGGCGATCGAGTACGGCATGATTTGCTCGCTCATCGTGGTTGCGATTCTGGTCGCCGTACAAGCCACCGCTACCAACACGGTGGCGATGTATGCCGTGATCACCGCCGCATTGAATTAGTCGGCGAGCACGAAGACGTCGCTCGGCGACCCACTGGCGCCGAGCTATTGTTTGCTGTCAGACTAAGGGTCACATGACCCTTGCCAGTATCGCGTCTCCCGCAACGCAAACGAAAAAAACCGCCACCGAACGTCTGCCCACCGCCACGATCCTGGCGTTGGCTCAGTTCGCGCTACCGCTGGCCGTGGCGTATCTGCCGCTCAATCTCTACCTCACGCGCTACTATGGCGGCGACCTCAAGATCGACATCGCGACCGTCGGCATCGTCCTGGTCGCGGCGCGAATCTTCGATTTCATCGTCGATCCCTTGCTTGGCGCGCTTTCGGATCGGTTTGGCCACGCGCAAGGGCGGCGCAGACTGTGGACCCTCATCGCCGTGCCGATCACCATGGCCGGCGTCTACATGACGTTCATTCCGCCGGCGGATGCAGGCCCGGTCTATCTCCTCTTCGCCCTCTTTCTGGTTTATTTCGGCTGGACGATGGGAACCATTGCCTACGGCGCCTGGGGTGCCGAGATTTCGGGCGACTACGCCGAACGCACGCGCATCACCGGCGTGCGCCAAATGTTCGCGCTCGTGGGCATTCTCATCGCAAGCCTGGCCCCCCTCTTCACCGGCGGCGGCCCCGGTTCGCCGAACGGCTTTGCGCCGCTCATGAGCGGCTTGGCGTGGATCGCGCTCGCCCTCATGCCGCTGTCCGCACTCATTCTCGTGCTGTTGGTGCCCGAACCGAAGTCGGTAGCCCATGGCATCGTCTCCTGGAGCAAGGGTCTGAAAGTGGCCGCAAGCAACGGCCCCTTTATGCGATTGCTCGCAGCCAATCTATTCGGCGGCATCGGCGCAGCGGCAAACCTGGCTGTGGTGATTTGGTTTTTCGAGAAGGCGCTCGATCTCGGCACCCTCTCCGGAATTCCCCTCATCATCTACCTCTTGGCGTCCATATTCGGCGCGCCATTGTGGATTTGGGCCGGACACAAAATCGCCAAGCACAACGCGCTCATCATCGCATCGCTGAGCGGCATTGCCGTCTTCGCCATTCTGTTTTTTTTGCCCAAGGGGCAATTCGCGCTCACCAACATCATCATGGCGCTCGCGGGTCTAACGGGCTCGGCCTCGGCAACGCTTGGTGCTTCGATCGCAGCCGACGTGATCGACCTCGATGCCCTGCGCTCGCGCGAAGCGCGCGCCGGCCTGCTGCTCGCCTTTTGGGGCATGGCGCAAAAAGCCGCCGACGCGCTCGGCGTCGGTTTGGGCCTCATGATTCTGTGGTTTTTCGGCTTCAACCAGAACGGCGCCAACGACGAAACCGCAGTGCTTGGCTTGAAACTCGCCTACATCGCGGTGCCGATCGCCTTTTCGCTTCTCTCGATTTCCATGCTCTGGCGCTTCCCCATTACGCCCGAGCGCCAGCGCCGCATCCGTGCCATCCTCGAACGCCGCGCGGAACGCGAGGCGGTGGTCTAACGCGACACCCGTCCCGTCATATAGAGAATCTGAAACGTCGCCGGCACGCGTCCGTCGGCGCGACGAAATTTATCGAAATAGACCTCGCAGGCGCGCGCCAAGACCGCGCGTTTCAGAAACGACTTTCGCCGCTCGACCAGAACGTTCGTCTCGGCCATCCCCCGCAGGTCCTGAAACAACTTCAGCGGATGCTCGTACGCCACGGTGATCGTGTCGCTGTCGGCAACCGGCTCCTCAAGCCCCGCGCGCTGCAATAACCCGCCGCAATCGCGCACATCGGCAAACGGCGCCACGCGCGGCGACAACCCACCCTCGATCTCGATCTCTGCGATGGCGAGGCTCTCGCGCAGCTCTTTCAATGTCTCGCCGCCCAGCATCGCCGCCATGAACACGCCGCCGGGCTTGAGCGCGCGCCGGATTTGCAACAAGGCCCCGGGCAGATCGTTGACGGCGTGTAGGGTCAGAACGCTCGCATAAAGGTCGAGTGCGCGCGGCGCGAACGGCAGCAACCCTTCCTCGAACACGACGCCTTGCGGTCCTGCAAACGACGCCGCCGCATCGCCGTGAAAAACACGCTCGATGCGCACCGCCTGCGGAACCCTCGCCCCGGAAAAAGCGGCGCACGCGAACTCGCGCTTCAGGCCTTCGATTCGATCGGACAGTTCCCCTGCTGCGGCTTCCGCCAAGAAAGAATAGCCGCTGAAGCCGGCAGCCGCACGCGCGCGTCGTAGGCGTCGCAGGCGTTCGTCGAATATGTGTGGGATCGTATCGCTCATAGAAACGCGACACTGGCACGCCGCGCCGTTCTTCGTCATCATCGCACAATGGGTTTAGGCGCGAGCAGACTTGGCCGCTTCGCGCGCGGTGCCGGCCGCGCGGTGCTGGACCTCGTCTTGCCGCCATTGTGCTTGAAGTGCCGCGAACCGGTAGCAGCCCCTCAGTCGGTCTGCGCGGCGTGTTGGAAGGAGCTTCGGTTTCTAGGGCCGCCGCAATGTGCCCAATGCGGACT
>JAIOQG010000106.1 GCA_021413465.1 Alphaproteobacteria bacterium
CCGGACGAGCCCACTGGCAGAGGAAGGGGCGTCCCGTATACCGAGACGTCCAAATCCTCTGCCCAGCTAGCGCCCCCATCCACCCCAAAATACCAGGCGGTGAACCGCCCCGCACTGGCCGGCGAACTTAATGCAAGCAAAGCTGCAGCCCCCAACAGGGCAGCTCTACATTTCATGACACACCCCAACCCAAATGCGACTTCGTTGAGCGCTATGTGCGTTGTCTCGGCGAAGTCGGCTTCTTCCATCGCGTAGGACGACGCTCCCAGGGCGCCGTCCTTGAGCAAACACTGGCACACGCAGCGAATATGGGAACTACGCGAGTTGTTATTGGTTTACGCGTAACGACAACTGGTGCGCGCATCTTGGAGCGCGAATTACTCGGGGTTTCGAACGCTACACTGCATGGTTGAGGTGCGAATCTTCACCACTGACGGTAATGGTCGTGCGGTTCTCTTGTGGTCGCGAAAAGATTAGCTACTTTCTACAGTGGGTGTGCGCGGCCCGGTCGTGCAACGTCGTGGTGAAAATGTTGTGTGAATCGATGGACGGCGGCGTGTATTTGAACACCGGCACTCGGCGTCTCCGAAAAGCAACAGAGCGGCAGCAATTTTGCGCAAGGTGAATGCGATGAGGCCCGCGTCAACCGTGTTGGCGCCACTTGATGAAAGCAATTGTCAGCACGAGCGAAAGCGTGAGGGCATTGGCGCCGATCAAGGGTAGCGACGCGATGGCGACGCCGTAGATCAGCCAAAGAAACAAGCCCGCGGCAAAGGCGATGAGCCAGAGCCACGAAAAATCGGCGGCCGACCCCGTACTCCATGTCTTTACGACCTGCGGCAGGAATGAAAGCGTCGTGAATATCGCCGCTAGAGTTCCGACAAATTCTACCAATGGTGTGGACAAGTGACCTCGATCTGCAGGGCGTGGTTGAGACGCTCGTACTTCTATCCCTTACCATCGGCTCATGCACACGGGCTTTACCGTTCCGCTGCTCACTGAGCAGACCACCGACGACGCAACGGAGCTGGTATCGCGCGATGGCCGCGAGGACATCAGCCATTATGCCTATCCTGCGGCATCGTTTCGCCCGCATCGCGGTTTTCGGCAGGATTTGGCGGCGGTTGCCCGCGGCGTAGAGCCGCCCAAACGCCTCTCGGCCGCAGGGTATGACGCACCGGCGTTGTTCTTCCGCTCCGTGCGAAATGCGGTCTTGTTTCGCGAGCGCGGCGTTGTGACGGACCGGGATGGGCGCGTGATCGATGCTACAATCGCCGCTCACCGCCATTTCGATCCAAGTTTGTCGACATTGACGGAGTTCTCAATTGCTGCCGACAGGCGGGTGCGATTGTCGCCTGCCACCGAGGTTCAGCAGCCTGCCGTCACCGAGCCCGTTTTGTTTGCGATCCACGGTTCTTATTCCGTCTACGGGCATTTTTTGTTTGAAGCGGTGAGCTCTGCCTATGCACTGCGCTCCTTGATCCGCGACGGGAAGCTTCGCATGATGCTGCCGCCTGCGCGTGAGCCGTGGCCCGCCGCATTGCTCGACGCCGTCGGTGTGCCTGCCGAGGCGCAACTTCAACCGCCGTATTCCAACATTGCGTTCGACAATCTGATTGTCTCGTCGACGTGTTCGGCGGCATCAACCTTTTCGCCGGGCGCCGTCATGCGTGACGTTGCGCAGCATCTCACCGCCTCTCTGCCGAAGAGGCGCGAACGATGGCGTCTTTATCTGTCGCGATTGGGTGCGCGTACGACCTCCCTGCGCCGTCTTGCGAACGAAGCGGTGCTTTATCGCGCGTTGCAAGAGATCGGCTTCTTGGCCATCGAACCAAGCCACTATAGCTTTCGCCAGCAGATGCAGATGTTTTCCGAGGCGGAGATTGTGGTCGGTCTGCATGGATCGGCCTTTGCCAATATCATGTTTGCTCAACCTGGATGCATCGTCGTCGATGTGCTGCCGGACTATTGGGCGGATAAAGGCGGCCAGTGGATTCAGAACATCACCAATCTGTTCGATCAGCAGTATTTCTACGTCGTCTCGAAATCCACTCCTGTGGAAGGCGGCCACATGATCGTGGCGGACGTCGATCTCATTCTCGATCGCGTGCGGCGTGCTCTAAAGATCGCTTGAAGAGTGCCGATCGGTTTACGCGCTAGAGTTTTCCCAATTTCGCGAATACCAAGCGGTCCTTGTTGTCTTGCATGAGTTTGGTGAGGCCTGAAATTGTCGAGAGGCCGAGGTTCGTGGGGAGTTCCGAATATTCGTCGAGTTCGATCTTGGCGTAGCTTTCGCCGGCGACTTTGTCCCATTTGCCGGATGGCTTCTTGATCTCGATTTGAGCGACGGTCGCCTTCAAGACCATGCGGACGATGGCGTCTTTGGGGTTTGTGGGTTTCACGAGGCTGGGGTTTTCGCCGATCATCTGCCAACCGTTGGCGAGCGCCCAGGCGGTGAGTTCTTCTTTGGTCATGGCTGGTTCTCCGGTCGCGTTGTGGCGACTGTAGCGCCGATTGGGTGGGAAGCGGTAAGTTGGTGCACGACAAAAGGGATGCGACATGACTGCGTTTGCGTTGGGCGATGCTAGGCCCGAGTTGCCTGTGGGCGGGGATTGTTGGATTGCGCCGAATGCGGTTGTGGTCGGCCGGGTGCGCCTTCTCAAGGATGCGAGCGTGTGGTTTGGCGCGACGCTGCGTGGGGACAATGAGTGGATTACCGTCGGTGAGGGTTCCAACGTCCAGGACGGGTCGGTCTTGCACACCGACCCTGGTGCGCCGTTGACGATCGGGAAGAGCGTTACGATCGGCCACATGGTGATGTTGCACGGTTGTCAGATCGGCGACGGTTCCTTGATCGGCATCGGCTCGATCATTTTGAACCGGACGAAGATCGGGAAGAACTGTCTTATCGGCGCGAATACGTTGATTGCGGAGGGCAAAGACATTCCCGACAACTCGGTTGTGATGGGTGCCCCAGGAAAGATCGTACGGCAATGCGACGAGGCGGTGTTGGCGATGTTGAAGTATTCGGCCGAACACTACGTCGAGAATTGGAAGCGCTATGCGCGCGAGCTTACGCCGCTGTGAGGATTCGACGTAATTCGTTTACGAAATATTGAGCTTAAGTTCGCGCACGAAACACTTGAAATACAAGCGAATTCGCCATTTTTCGTTGGCACGGCATTCGCTCCTTCCACTGCAACAGGGCCCCAACCTGTCTCACACTGAACCAAGGCGGATCAGGATGAGAAAGGGTTCCGGGTCTCTCGGCAGAGGAAGGGTTCGGTCGCCATGCGTCATTCTCATTCGCAGCTTTTGCTCGATCTCTGGCGCAATGAGCGCGGCGAGCAGACGGCTCCGCGCAAGTCCGCGATCGAGCCGCGTGCGTTGAAAGAGCACTTGGCGTTTGCGTTTTTGTTGAAGCGCGAAGCCGAAGATAAATTCACGTTTCAGTTGGCAGGCACCGGCGTGTGCGATCTGTTCGGTCAGGAATTGCGCGGACAAAGCTTTGTGCATCTTTGGGCCGACGCTTCCCGCAATGCGGCGCGCACGTCGCTTATCCGGGTCAGCAACCTCAGTGTGCCGACCGTTGCCGTCGCTGTTGGCGAAACGGCCGATCTGCGTCCGATGCCGGCCGAGATCTTGCTTTTGCCGTATGCCGACGATCGCGGCGAGCCGACTTGGATTTTAGGGCATTTCCAGCCGTTAGAGCCGCTCAGCCGCCTTTTGGGCCGTAAGCTGGTGCGCATGCGCATGACGGCGAATGCGATCCTCACGGGCGACGTCCATAGCCCCAGTGCCGTTGCCTTTCAGGACGAAAAGCGCAGCGGATTGTCGCCCCGGCATCTGAAAGTTGTCAGCTCACGTTGAGAATTTAGTCGCCTCCGCCTACACCACAGAAACTTTAAGGGCGCCATCTGGCGCCCCTTTTTTTGCGGAAATGGCAGCGGCGACCGTTAGTTCGGCCGGTCCGATTTTTCCGGATCGAATTTATTGAAGCCCGGGGCCGCAATTTCGTCCAGTGAGTTCAGCTCGTCCCGGAAATTGCCGTAGCTCTGGCGTTCGGTGAAGTATTGCTCCTCATATTTCTCGACGGCGCGCCAGTATTCCTCAAAGGCTGCGACGTCGGCCGGCTGGCGTTGATCGCAACGCGCCTTGTCGTAGCCTTGTTCCTGACACCACATGTCGAAATACAGGTTGCGTGCGTCAGCCGGGGCTGTTGCGAGTAGTGACGCAAAAACCACACTTAGTCCGCCCAGTAAGACCCCACGTTTCCGCATTTGCGGCTCCTTATGATTCTTAACAACACGATAGACGGCTTGCGACCCACTGCATAGGCCATTTTCCCTGAAAATCCCCCTAACGGGCGGCCGCAAATCGTTCGGATTTGTCTTCGGCAACCCGCATGTGTTCCGGCGGCAACGGTGATTTCCCGAGAATCATGTCGGCAGCTTTCTCGGCGATCATAATCGTGGGTGCGTTTGTGTTGCCACCAATGAGCGTGGGCATTACCGAGGCGTCTACAACTCTGAGGCCCTGAACGCCGCGTACCCGAAGCTGGGTGTCGACCACCGCCATGCGGTCGGTGCCCATTTTTGCGGTGCCCACCGGGTGGTAAATAGTCTCCGACGTGCGGCGCACATAATCGTCGATGTCATCGTCGGAGGTGACCGGCGCACCGGGCAGGAGTTCGGGGCCGCGATAGGGGTCAAATGCCTTTTGCATGAAGACGTCGCGGGCGATTTTTACGCCTTCGCGCATCGAGCGCTTGTCGTTTTCGGTTGCCATGTAGTTGGGCTGAATGAGGGGGGGATCGAGAGGATTGAGCGACTTCAGTGCGATGACCCCCTTGGATTCAGGCCGCAATTGACAGACGTGCGCCATGAATCCGTGCCGGTCCGCTTTTTTGCGTCCGTGATCAATCATCAGCGCCGCTACGAAATGAAACTGAAGGTCCGGCATCTCTAGGCCAGCGCGAGACTTCAGAAATCCGCCCGCCTCTAAGCCTTGCTGACGGCCCGCGCCCGCTTTGAAGAACGTGTATTGCATGCCGGTTTGCAGTTGCTTTAGCGGCTGGGCAAAAGTGTAGAACGTGATGGGCTGCGTGCATTCGAACTGCACCGTGACGTCGAGATGGTCTTGTAGGTTCTCTCCCACACCGGGCAGGTCGGCGACGACGTTCAAATCCCAGCGTTTCAGGTAGTCGGCCGCGCCTATTCCCGAGAGCAACAGCAGCTGCGGCGTGTTGACCGCGCCGCCGCAAAGAATGACTTCGCGCGACGCGCGTGCCGTTTGAAGCTGGCCTTTTTGCAGGTATTCCACACCGGTTGCGCGGTTGCCTTCGAAGATTGTACGCGTGGTGTGGGCATTGATTTCGACCGTCAAATTCGGCCGGTTGAGCACGGGTTTCAGATAGGCGGCAGCGGCGCTCCAGCGCTCGCCATCTTTCACCGTGAGTTGATAGGGGCCGAAGCCTTCCTGTTGAAAGCCATTGAAGTCTTCGGTGGTCGGATAACCCGCCTGTTTGCCCGCGGCGATGAACGTTTTGAACAACGGTACTTCGGACTTGCCGTTCGATACGTGCAAGGGGCCTTCGCCGCCGTGGAAGCCGTCGCCGCCGTTTTCATTGCTTTCCGATTTTTTGAAATAAGGAAGCACATCGGCAAAGCTCCAGCCGTCGAGTCCCAATTGCCGCCATTGATCGTAGTCGCGCGCGTGGCCGCGGATGTAGATCATGCCGTTGATCGAGGACGACCCGCCAAGCACCTTGCCGCGCGGCCAATAGAGCTTCCGGTTCTTGAGATGTGTTTGACCTTCCGTCTCGTAGTACCAGTTGAACGCGGTCTTCTGGCTGATGAGCGCGCCTACGCCTGCAGGCATGCGGATCAAGACACTGTTGTCCTTGCCGCCGGCCTCAAGCAGCAAGACCTTGGTTTTAGGGTCGGCCGAGAGCCGGTTCGCTAAAACGCAGCCGGCGCTGCCGGCGCCAACGATGATGTAGTCAAATTCTGAGGACATTGCGGTTTTCCGGACGTTTTGCGGCGTGTGGCCGCGAAATAGGGGTGCCGGACTATACGGGGCCTGCCGCTCTGAGCAACCTGGGGGCGTGGGTTGTTCGCAATTGCATGGGTTCGCGGCAAGGATGCGTTAACCAAATGTTCGGTAAACTGCGAGCGAACCTTAACTGCCAGGCACTTGCTTGGCGTGGCGAGCGGGAGAGCGATGGGAAACGGTTCGAGCGATTCAAACGCCTCCGCAAACGAGGCGCCGCAGAAATCTTCCATGGAGCGTCGCCGCAATCGGCGCACGGCGATGAAATTGAACGTGCGCTTCCTGCTGCAAGACGGCAGTGAGCACAACGGTACTGTCGTCGATATCTCCGTCGGCGGCATGGCGATCAAGTGCGATTCTAAGCCCGCCGAAGGTTCGATCGTGATCGCTTATGTCCAAGACCTCGGTCGCTTGGAGGGTCTGGTTTCCAGGCTCGATGAAACCGGCTTTGCGGTTCGGTTGACGCTGTCGGCGGTGCGCAAAGACAAGTTGGAAGAGCGTTTGAGTAATGGAAGCAAGCCCTCCGGCGCAGAAGGCCGGCGTCACGAGCGCGAAGCAACGGCAAGCGTTACACGAATATTGCGCGGCGATGGGCGCGAGATTCCGTGCCGGGTGATCGATTTGTCGCTTGGCGGCGTTTCCGTCGAGACGGCGGAGTGGCCGGCCCTAGGCGAGCAAGTAATGGTCGGTAAAATGCGTGGCCGCGTCGTGCGTCACCACGAAATGGGCATTGCCATCGAATTTACGGATATCCCGCCGTCGCGCGGAAGTCTGGCAG
>JAIOQG010000107.1 GCA_021413465.1 Alphaproteobacteria bacterium
CCTTTCCGGTCGATGCGTACAACTTCTGCGCCCATATCGCTCAGCAACATCGCGCAGAACGGGCCGGGACCGATGCCGGCGAACTCGATAATCTTCACACCTTGAAGCGGACCCATGACATTTCCTCCAAAGTCCAATAGTAGAAAAGCGGTGGGACGGGTTTAGTTCATCAAGAACCCGCCCGCAAATGGTGATGGGAGCGATGGGGATGACGTTGCGTATTGCTGTGGCGATGATCGCCTGTTTTGGACTTTCGCTGGCGCTCGCGCGCGCCGACGGCATGCCTGAACCGGAAGACCAGAACTTCAACCCGGTGCCTTCAGTCAAAGGCGTGCCCGCCCCAGGCGTTCCCGCAACGCCGCAAAGACCCGCGAAACCCGCACCCGCTGTGGAACCGGTGACGGCGCCCGCGCCGCCCCCTGCACCCGAACCTACTCCAGCTCCAGCTCCAACGCCAACTCCGGCTGTAACTCCAACGGCGAGTACACCGCCCGCGCCGCCACCAGAAGCTCCCGCGCCTGTGGCACAAAAAAAGACCATCTACGAAATCGTGAATGTCGAAGTGCAAATGGCTGAGCGCAAGCCGCCATTCATCACGATCGTCGTCAGAGGCACCGCGCGCACCGGCGGTTGGAAGGACGTGGAACTTCGCCCGCTTCCGACTTTCGCCAAAGAAGTCGGCATGCGCAGCTTCACATTGGTGGCGACGCAACCCGACGGCCCGGCGACGCAGGCCCTGACGCCAGTGACGGCGACGATCAAGATCGACCCGCTACCCGACGACGTCAAAACCATCCGCGTGCTGGGTGAAACAAACGAGGTAGCTCAGACGTTCCGCTAATGTCCCGGCGCGTCAGGCCAGCAATTGACCGTCGTCAACGGTGAACAACGACCCCGTAATGAAATCCGCATGCTGCGAACACAGCAGCAACAGCAGAGCATCCAGATTTTCTTCCTGACCAAGACGTCGGCGCGGAAAACCCATCACTTGCTTCTGACCGCCTTCGGTTTCAAACCATTCTTCGTTAAGCTCTGTCTTGATAAACCCCGGGCAGATCGCATTCACCGCGATGTGGTGTCGGGCCCACTCGCGCGCCAAACCCTTGGTCATCATTGATATTGCCGCCTTCGACATGCTGTAGGCGACTAACCCAGGCAGCGCCTTGAAAGCCCCGATCGAGGCGATGTTAACAATTCGCCCGTGCGCCTTACGTTCCGCCATGCGCCTCCCGACGGCCTGGGCCATAAAGAAGGCGCCTTTGACGTTCGTACCCATAAGCTTGTCGTAATCCGCCTCTTCGAGTGTTCCGACGGGCGATTGTACGTTTATTCCCGCGTTATTGATGAGAATGTCGATCGGCCCTGCTCGGTTCTCCGCGTCTGCAACGCAGGAGCGAATTTGATCTACATCGGTAACATCGAGTGCAAGCGCGGTCGCGCGCCCGCCTTTGATTTCAAGAGCGTGCTTTAACGCACTCAACCGCTCGACGCGCCGCCCCGTAATAACCACGTGCGCACCGGCGTCGCTCAACACCTGCGCGAAGCGCATACCAAAGCCGCTCGTCGCGCCCGTGATGAGTGCAACACGATTCATCAAGTCGAATGCGATTGGAGACGGCATGAGTGTTCTCAATTTGGTTGCGGAAAATTATCCTTAAACGCTAGCTTGCGTCTCACAAGAATGCGAAATCTGCTTTTCTGTTGCGCCGAACCATGTCTATCCTCACCCTTATGCAAATCGACGTTATCTCAGACACGATCTGTCCCTGGTGCTACATCGGCAAGCGCCGGTTGGAACGCGCCATCCGTATGCGCCCGCAAATCGAATTCGATGTGCGCTGGCGCCCGTTCCAACTCGACCCCACGACGCCGGTCGAAGGCATTGATCGCAAAACCTACATCGAACGCAAGTTCGGCAGTTCCGAAAACATCAAACCAATCCAGACGGCGTTGCTCCAGGCCGGCGAAGCCGAAGGCCTCGTTTTCGCCTTCGACAAAATCTCAAATACCCCCAACACCATCAACTCTCACCGCCTCATTCGCTGGTCGCATTCGATGGGCGTGCAAGACAAAGTGGTCGAACTTTTGTTCAAAAGCTATTTCATCGACGGCGCCGATATCGGCAAAATCGATGTGTTGATGCGCATCGGCGCCGAAGCCGGCATGGACGACGAACTGGTCGAAGAGCTTCTGAACTCCGACGCCGATCTCGAAAAAGTACGACACGAAGACACGATGGCGCGCAAGATCGGCATCAACGGCGTGCCGACCTATCTCATCGGCGGCAAAGTCCTCGTCAACGGGGCGCAAGATGCCGAACATCTGGTGCATGTGATCGACCGGGTCGCTTCCGAATCCGAAGGCGCCCTCGCCACCGCGTAAGTTACGCGCGCTTACAACCCCGCCCAGCGCGCCGTCCAGTACGTCGCGCCGGCGGCGACATAAGCCATCGTCAACAAATACACGACCATGAACGCGGTCCATCGCCACGAGTTCATCTCGCGGCGAGCAACAGCCAACGTCGCCAGGCACTGCGGCGCGAAGACATACCAGGCGAGAAACGCCAATGCCGTTGGTAACGACCACGCGCCTTGAAGCGCTTGCGCCAATCCAACGGTGTCCTCGGTCGACTGTAAGGCGTAAACAGTCCCCAGCGCGCCGACTGCAACCTCGCGTGCCGCCAGTCCGGGCACCAAGGCAATCGCAATCTCAAGATTGAACCCGATCGGTCGAAGCAGAGGCTCCAACCAACTGCCCAGCATGCCGGCATAGGTTTCGCGGATGCCCGTTGCCGAACTTGGGAAACTCGCCAAGAACCACAACACCACCGAAACCCAGAAAATGTAAGCACCGGCCCGTCGCACGAACGCCCACGCGCGCATCCAAAGATTGACGAAAAAGTCGTAGGGATCGGGTAGTTTGTAGGTGGGCATCTCCATCAGCAGCGGTTGCGGCCGCCCGCGCGTAAGCGTGCGCTTCAAGACAAACGCCACCGAAACCGCGCTCACAATGCCGGCCAAATAGAGCCCAAACATCACCAAGCCCTGCAGATTGAAAATCCCAACCGTCGTCGGCGGAATAAACGCGGCGATAATCAGCGTATAGACCGGTATCCGGGCCGAACACGTCATCAGCGGCGCCACCAAGATCGTGGTCAAACGGTCGTTCTCGTTCTCGATCGTCCGCGCCGACATCATTCCTGGGATGGCGCAGGCGAAACTCGACAACAGCGGAATGAACGCACGCCCGTTCAAGCCTACGCGCAACATCAGCTCGTCCATCATGAACGCCGCGCGCGCCATGTAGCCGGATGCTTCGAGCGCCAAGATAAACGCAAACAGGATCACAATCTGCGGCAGAAACACGACGACGCTGCCGATACCTGCAATGATGCCGTCAACGACGAGGCCCTTAACGACACCGTCCGGCAGCGCCGTGCTCAACCACGAACCCAGCGCCACAAATCCCGCATCTATCATCTCCATGGGAATAGTCGCCCACGTGAACACGGCCTGGAACATGAAAAAAAGCACGGCAATCAATATTGCAAACCCGGCGACCGGATGAAGCACGACGCGATCGATCGCCCGCGTCAGCTTGTTCATTGCAGGTTCTTGCAGGATTGCCTCGCGCGCGATGGCGCGCGCCTCAAGTTGAACGGAGCGCAAGTCCCCCACGCCGCCAGCGGTGACGCTCTTTGATGCCGATGCCGCCACCAAATCGTCCAACCGGGCGAGAAGCGCCGCACGGCCCGCCTTGCGCGTGGCGCAGGTAGCAACAACTGGCACGCCCAATCTCGCTTCAAGCTTGGCAACGTCGATCACAACGCCGTCTCGTTCCGCCAGATCGATCATGTTCAAGACCAGCAACATCGGCCGGCCCAATGCCTTCAGCTGCAGCGCCAAAGGCAAGTGCGTGCGCAAGTCCGCGGCATCGATCAAAACAAGCAACGCGTCCGGCGGCGCCTCGACACTCTCTCGGCCCGAAATCACATCGACGGCGATGCGCTCGTCCAAACTGCGCGCCGAAAGCCCATAGATGCCCGGCAGATCGATCAACTCGACCGAGCGGCCGCCCGGCGTCGCAAATGTCCCGCTGCGACGCTCGACGGTGACGCCGGCATAGTTCGCGACCTTGGCCCGCCCACCGGTGAGCCCGTTGAACAAGGTCGATTTACCGCTATTGGGCGCGCCTACAAGCGCCAGCCGACCCTTCGGAAAACCCGACTTCGCGCAGCTTTGTTTCAAGCTCAGCCGTCGCGCCTGCAAAGCTTTCGACACGCGCTAATCGACCGGGAAGCAGTTCGCTCAGTTTCATCGGGCGAGCTTATTGCAAATCACTCGCAACAAGCAATGGTTCCGATCGCACACCTCAAGCAAGCTTTTTGTAAACGCCTTTGGTCGTGAACTTCCGTCCCCCCGCTTCGCGCTTCAAGCCTGTTCCGGCGGGCTGAATCGTCGGCACCAACTGATGCTTTCCGGGCCCGATTAAGTCCGCCCGACCCATCGCTTTCAGCGCATCGCGCAGCGCCGGCCAATTCTCGGGATCGTGATAGCGCAGGAATGCTTTATGCAAGCGCCGCTGGCGCAACCCCTTTGCATTTTCAACTTTCTCCGAAGCGCCGTGCCTCACGGCACGCAACGGGTTGACTCCCGAATGATACATCGCCGTCGCCACCGCCATCGGCGACGGCAAAAACGTCTGAACCTGATCGGCGCGATAGCGGTTCTTCTTCAACCACAGCGCCAAGTTCAACATGTCCTCGTCCGTCGTTCCCGGATGCGCTGCGATGAAGTACGGGATCAAGAAATACTTCTTCCCAGCCTTTACAGCCGCCTTGTCGAACATGTCCTTGAACCGGTCGTAGGTGCCGATCCCCGGTTTCATCATCTTCGACAGCGGCCCCGCCTCGGTATGTTCCGGCGCGATCTTCAAATAGCCGCCGACATGATGCGTGACCAACTCCTCGACATACTCAGGGCTTTCGACCGCCAGGTCGTACCTCACGCCCGACGCGACCATCACCTTTTTCACGCCCGGCACCGCGCGCGCTTTACGATAAAGCGCGATCAGCGCGTCATGGCTCGTATTCAAGTTCGGGCAGATACCCGGAAACACGCAAGACGGCCGCCGGCACAGCGCCTCGGTGCGCGGATCGTTGCAGGCCATGCGATACATGTTGGCCGTCGGGCCGCCGATATCGGAAATGACGCCGGTAAAACCCGGTGTTTTGTCGCGAATGAGCTCGATCTCTTGCAAGACCGACCCCTCCGAGCGGTTCTGAATGATCCGCCCTTCGTGCTCGGTGATCGAGCAAAACGAACAGCCGCCGAAACATCCCCGCATGATCGTGACGGAGAACTTGATCATCTCCCACGCCGGAATTTTGTCGCTGCCATACGACGGATGTGGCGCCCGCGCGTAAGGCAGCGCGTAAACGCCGTCCATTTCCGGCGTCGTCAGCGGGATCGGCGGCGGCGTCACCCACAACTCCCGATCGCCGTGCCGCTGCACCAGGGCCCGCGCATTGCCGGGATTGCTCTCGCGATGCAAAACACGCGACGCGCGCGCATAGGCTTCGCTGTCTTCCAAAACCATTTCAAGAGAAGGCAATCGCACCACGGTCTGCGTGTTGTTGATGCGCGCGCCCTCGTCGCCGGAGTCGAGATCGTCGGCAGGCGCTTCGGCCCACCCATCCGGTACGTGCGACTTCAACAGAGTAACGCCGCGCACATCGTCAAGCTCCGCGGCTTTCGCTCCCGCGGCCAAGCGATGCGTCACTTCCACAATGGCCCGCTCGGCGTTGCCGAACAGCAGAATATCGGCCTTCGCGTCGGCCAAGATCGAACGCCTGACTTTGTCCGACCAATAATCGTAATGCGCAATCCGCCTGAGCGAGGCTTCGATCCCGCCAAGCACGA
>JAIOQG010000180.1 GCA_021413465.1 Alphaproteobacteria bacterium
AACGACACGATCCTCGCCATCGCGCAAATCGAAACCGCCTCGGGTCTCGAACACGTCGAAGCGATCGCAAAGATCAAAGGCCTCGACATGCTCTATATCGGCCCCTCCGATCTCGGCCTGTCGCTGGGCCGCGAAGGGCGCATGGACCAAACCGATCCCGTCGTCGTCAAGGCCATCGACAAAATCCTGCACACCGCGAAAAACGCAGGCCTGCGCGCCGGCATCTATTGCACCGCGCCGGATTATTCGCGCGCCATGCTCGCCAAAGGCTTCGATCTCGTCACGGTTTTGTCCGACGCGACGCTGATCGGCGCGGGCGCGGCCTTGCGCAAACAGTTCAATTGAACGCCGTTCAAATTTTCGAACGCCTCAACGCACGGCGATACCACACACCACACATCTCTCTCCGGCGGCGTTGACACCACAACATGTGGGAATCAGCATGGTTCCCGTGAACGCAGAACCGATTCCCGATCTGTTGAGCATCGTGTTGACGCTGTGGCTCCTGGGCCTGGCGCTTTCAATTCTCTACGCGATTTTCAGCGGCCGAATTCAGATGAACGGACTCTTCTCGACCGACGTCGACAACGACGGCATCGCCGACGAGTACCACCCCGAACGGGTGCAGCTTCTTCTGATCTCGTTGCTGGGCATCGGCGGTTATGCGGTCATGACGATCAACGCCGCGGCTGCGTCGCCGTCTGCTTTGACCGTCCTACCGGACGTGCCCGAGGGACTGATGATGCTGCTCGGGGCCAGCAATTCGATTTATCTGTCGGGCAAATTCGGCCGAAGTCTAACGCGGGGATAAGCTGATGTTTCCTTTTGATTTGGCGATGATGGTTGCCATCGTTCTTTCGGTCATTCTGTTGGGCTTCGGCGCCGTCATTCTGGGCATGATCCTCACCGGTCAGATCGACCTCTCCGACATCCTGGTCGAATCCGGCGAAAACGGCAGCCGCAAGGCCAGCCTCTCGCGGCTGCAATTCCTGATGTTCTCGTTCGTGATCGCGGGGCTCTATCTCGTCATCTGCGTCGAAAGCGGAACCTTCGTCGACGTGCCGCCCGGCGTGCTCGTCCTGCTCGGCATATCCGGCGGCAGTTACGTCGTCTCGAAGGGCATGGGCAAAGGCCTGCACAAACCGCAAGGCGTCGCGCCGGCGCAACGTCAAGCGGGCCATCATCCGCGCCCGCAACCCGTGCCGATGCACGGCCAACCCGCCGGCGAAGCCCAACCCAACGTCGCCGCGCAATAGGCGTTGGCCATGCGCCGCCGCGTCCTCCTCTTCGCGTTTGCCGCGGCCTCATGGCTGCCGCAAGCGCACGCCGACGCCGAATTCGCAACCTGCCGCGCCACCTATGCCGAAGTCGGACTGCCCGCCCGGCTCGGCGATTCCGACGTCGGCGAAACTCAGGCGCGCTGCTTCCAAGGCTTCGCCCTGCTCCACAACAGCCGCACCAAAGTTCCCGATTGGGTAATCGAAAGCCTGACCATCGACTCGTTTCGCGGCACCGCCACGCGCAGCAAATCGTCCTTCGCCGCCGACCCCGCCATCGCCGTGGGCCACCGCGCCGAACTCAGCGACTACGAAGCATCCTTCCAAGGCCAGCAATTCGACCGCGGCCATCAAGCCCCCGCCGCCGACGCCAAGTCGGGCCAACAGGCGCTGAACGAAACCTTCACGCTCTCGAACATGGCGCCGCAAGTCGGCATCGGCTTCAACCGCCATGCCTGGGCCTATCTCGAAAAAGCGATCCGCGGTTGGGTCATCTGCGGCGGCCGCGATCATCTCTATGTCATGACCGGGCCGGTCTATTCGCAAGACCGCAACAAAGTCTTGGGCGCCAACAAAGTCGCCATCCCCGACGCCTTCTATAAAATCGTCTATGACCCCGCCCGCGGCCGCGCCATCGCCTTCATGCTGAAAAACGAACGCCACAAAGGCCGCTCGCTCGAACCCTATCGCACCTCGATATCCGAAATCGAAGAGCTCACCGGCATCGACTTTCTGACGAACCGCCCCGAGCGCGAGCAAACGATCCTCGAATCCAACGTTTCCCCCATGTGGGCCTACGACCGCAGCTGCGACCTGCGCGAATAGCGCCGCCCGAAACATCGGTTATAGTCCCCGGCAAACACCAACCGCCGGAGACCGCCTTTGTCCGAACCCGTCATCCTCGTCGAAAAGCACGGCGAAACCGCGCTCGTCACGTTAAACCGTCCCCACGCGATGAACGCCCTTTCGCGCGACTTGCGCGCCGCCATCGCCGAAACCTTCGACGCGCTTGAGGCCGACCCCACCGTGCGCGTTGCCGTTCTCACCGGCGCGGGTAAGGCGTTCTGCGCCGGGCTCGACCTTAAAGAACTGGGTCAAGGCCGCGACACCGTGCAGAGCAGCGTCACCACGCGCGACCCCGTCACTTCGATGAGCCGCTTCTCGGGGCCCATCATCGGCGCCATCAACGGTGTCGCCATCACCGGCGGCTTCGAGATTGCGCTCGCCTGCGACGTGCTCATCTGCTCGACCGAGGCGCGCTTTGCCGACACCCACGGCCGCGTCGGCATTTTGCCGGGCTGGGGCCTGTCGCAAAAACTCTCGCGCACGATCGGCATCTATCGCGCCAAGGAACTGTCTCTCACCGGCAATTTCTTGAGCGCGCAACAGGCCGCCGAATGGGGCCTCGCCAACCGCGTCGTGCCCGCGGCCGACCTCATCCCGGCAAGCCTCAAACTCGCCGCCGACATGCTGACGCTCGTGCCGGAATGTTTAAGCGGCTATAAGCATCTCATCGACGCCGGCTACGCCGAAAATTTCGCCGACGCCCTCAAGACGGAACTTAAAATCTCCGGCGCCGCCAATAAATCCGTTCCGTCGGCGGCAATCGAATCCCGCCGCGAAGCCATCCGCCAACGCGGCCAAACGCAAAAGGGTTAGCCCATGGATGCAGCTCAAATCTCGCACGCCTTGATCGAAGGTCCGGGCTACGCGCTGATGGAAAACGTCATCGCCACCGCCGACGCCGCCGCGGCGCGCCGGGAAATCCTCGACCAAGTCGAACGCCAAAACCAAAGCGAGGGACCTTCCTATGACGGCCGCGCCAAAAAGATCGGCCACGAACACGTGCTGTTGCTGGACCAGGGCACCGTGTTCGAAGACCTCGTGCAAAACCCGCAAATCCTCGCCGCCGCCGGCGAATTGCTCGGCGAGGATTTCACGCTCTCGGCTTTCAGCGCGCGCGTGTTGTTGCCCGGCGCCAGGCCGATGGGCATCCACGTCGACTATCCCTATTGGGCCTTGCCCCAACCCTATGCCGTCACGCCGCCCCTGATGATGCAGGTCATCTGGATGATGCAGGATTTCACGATCGAAAACGGCGCCACCTTCGTCGCCCCGCACAGCCAGCGCCGCGCCGCGCCCCCCGATCGCGACCGCTTCAAGAGCGAAGCGATCCAGATCACCGGCCGCGCCGGCTCGGCCATCGTTTCCCACGGCCTGCTTTGGCACGACACCGCGCCGAACCAAACGCAAGAACCGCGCGTCGCCGTGCTCATCAATTACTGCAACAAAGTCATCCGCCCGATGCAGGATTTCTCGAACATCCCCGAAGCGGTGCTGGCCCGCGCCACCCCGCAACTGCGCCGCCTGCTCGGCAAACAATTCGGCAAGGACCTGCTGCGCCACCTCAAACCAAAGCCAGCCTGAGCTTAAGCCTTCGCCGCCACCAAACCTTCAAGCTCGGCGATGCGCGCCCGCAACGGCGCCGTCGCCGTTTCTATTTCGGCAAGCGTATAGCGCGGCGTGATGTGCTGCGGACAGTTCCAATCGAACGCCTCGACCTCGATCAAAAACCCGCGCTCGACCTTGGCGCGGTAGTCCGGCACCGCGAGTTCCGACAGCGTCTCCGCCGCCTCGTCGCCGATCAGTTTTGCCCGCCCGAAAATCTTCAACCGCGCTTGGTTCGGGTAATCCATGAAAAACAGCGACACGCGATTGTCCGTCGTCACGTTGCCGACGCTGACATATTGGCGGTTGCCGCGAAAATCCGCGAACCCGATCGTCTTCGCGTCGAGCACCCGCACGAAACCGGCAGGCCCGCCGCGATGCTGCACATAGGGCCAGCCGGTCTCGCCGACGCTCGCCATGTAGAAACTGTCGCGCAGCGCCAAGAACGCCGCCTCGCGCGGACCGAGCGCGGCATTCGACGCCGCGCCGCCTTCGCGTTGCGCATAGGCGCCGCGGCTGCCCATCTTTTCTTGCAGCTGCTTTACCGTGTCGGTGAAAGCGATTTCCGAAAAGCGATGTCCCACAACCTTCTCCTCAGACGCCGACGCGCCGTTCGCCGACATCGATCTTCGCGTCGTTGATGCTGGCCTCGCGCCGGCGCATCAGGCCCTCGTCGTCGAACTCCCACATCTCGTTGCCGTAGCTTCGAAACCATTGCCCGCTCGCATCGTGCCACTCATATTCGAAACGCACGGCAATGCGGTTGCCCGTGAAAGCCCACAAATACTTCTTCAAGCGATAGTCGAGCTCCTTCGCCCACTTCTGCGTCAGAAACGCCTTGATCTCGTCGCGCCCGTTCAAGAACACATCGCGATTGCGCCATTGCGAATCCGGCGTATAGGCCAGCGCCACGCGCGCCGGATCGCGGCTGTTCCAACCATCCTCCGCCGCCTGCACCTTCGCGCGCGCCGTCGCTTCGTTGAACGGCGGCCTGATCGCGGCGGAGCTTGTCATGGCAATATCCCTTCAGGTGCGGCTGCGTATTCGACCATCAACATGGTCGAAACGGGGGATCGCCGGAACATCCGTTATGCGCAATTCATTGTTGCGCAACTCGGCAGAATGCCGTCAGCGCGAGCGCTTTCTTGGCGCTTTCCGAGGCGTGGCATCTCTTACGCCATCGACCGTCGCCAGCAGTTTCTTCGGCGCCTGCAACCGCCACGCCGCCGCCAACCGGTGCCTCAACTCCGCATCGTCGATCTTCGACAACCGGATCAAGATCGCTGGGTAACCCTTATAGTGATCGGTCTCGAAATAGA
>JAIOQG010000181.1 GCA_021413465.1 Alphaproteobacteria bacterium
CTTTCCGCCAAAGGGGAAGGCGGAACGGGCGGTACGGCCACCAAACGGGGCGCGACAAAGCGCGGGGTGCGCGCGCCTTGCAGGCGTAAGGCCCCCTCGGTATGAAGGCCCTCCCGAAAATCGCCCCAATCCCTAGGACCAGCGCCATGTCGACCGAACGCACGTTTTCGATCATCAAACCGGACGCCACCCGCCGCAACCTGACGGGCAAGGTGATCGACCGGCTCGAAACCGCGGGTCTTCGCGTCGTGGCGCAAAAGCGCCTGTGGCTGTCGACGAAACAGGCCGAGGCCTTCTACGCCGTCCACAAAGCCCGTCCGTTCTTCCACGACCTGGTCAAGTTCATGACCTCGGGCCCCGTGGTGGTTCAGGTGCTCGAAGGCGCCAACGCCGTCGCCAAGAACCGCGAAGTCATGGGCGCGACCGACCCGGCCAAGGCCGCCGCCGGCACGATCCGCAAGGACTTCGCCGAGTCGATCGAAGCAAACTCCGTCCACGGCTCCGACAGCGCCGAAAACGCCGCCAACGAAATCAAATTCTTCTTCGCCGACACCGAAATCGTCGGCTAAACGCGCGGGCAGGGTAGGGGCGGAAAACCGCCACTTTCCGATCGATGCTGCACGTGCGAAATGGCCCCCCCTATCAAACCGTAACAGCGTAACATTGGCGGAATTCTGCGGAAAATGCCGCAACGAAACCGCAACTGACCCGTAACAAATTGCGGTTGCCCCCTGGCCGACGCGCAGAGTGAGCGCGCGCCACGAGAGCGTTGTGCGCCCTCCGCGCCTGTGAAGATCGTGAAATTTGACATAGAACAAATATAGAACAGAATGCCGGCGCGGACAAGCCGCTGGCGCCCCCCGTTTGCACGCCGCCGCTTGCGACATTGAACGGCAACCATTTTGCGTATAAATACTTATACACGAGTGCTTGATGGAAGACGATGAAAAGGAAATTCGTTGGGTCGGTTCCGCCTATGACGATCTGCTGGAATTTCCGAAGGACTGTCGCAGAGAAGCGGGCTTTCAATTGGGAAGGGTTCAAGCGGGCCTTGCCCCCATTGTTTGGAAGCCGTTCGACGACGTCGGTGCCGGCACGAGAGAAATCCGCATCGCGGATCCGACCGGTGCCTTTCGTGTGATGTACGTCGCCAAGTTCGAGGAAGCCGTTTACGCCCTGCGTTGTTTCCAAAAGAAAACGCAGGCGACCGGCAAAAAGGACAAAGCCATTGCCCAGGCGCGCTATCGCGCCGTGGTCAACGCGAGAAGGTCGAAGTCATGAAGTCCAACACTGAAATTCGTCATGTCACGAAAGCCGGCGCGAACCTTTTCTTGGAGTTGGGCTTTGCGCCTGCCGAAGCCAAGCGTCTACAGGCTGCGTCCCGCAAACGGATTGCCCAGACGCGGCAGCTCAAGCTGCAACTGATGGAGGAACTCTCGGCTTGGATTGCCGAACATCACTTGAAGCAAGCCGAAGCGGCCGAAGTGCTGATGGTGTCGCGGCCGCGCGTCTCCGACGTGGTCAACAAGAAAACCGCGAAATTCACCATCGACACCTTGGTGGAAATGCTAAGCCGCGTCGGCAGGCCCGTGAGGTTGTCGATCGGCGAATTGCGGTGACAGTGCAGTCCAGCACCGTCACCAAGTCTCACGTCATGGGAAGTTTGGAAGTTTCGGTGACAGTGCACTTAATTGATGCCTCATCGCCCGGCCGGAACGCAAGACGGGCAGGGTAACCGGCCAATCGCGGACCACGGCCGACGTCGGTGGAGAGTTAAGTGCACTGCCACCGAATCGAATTGATTTCAACCTCATATCGGACCGCGCTCTCTCCTCCAAATACTATCGTCGTCTCACACGATCATCGGGATCGTCCGGATTCGAATCCTTTGGGTCGTTTCGGTAACAGTGCACTCAATTGACACGACAGCAGAAGGCGGGCCAGGCGTTGACAATTGAGTGCACTGTCACCGAAACTTTGCTACTCAAGGGGTGCAGTCCAATACTGTCCCAACATTTTGGTACAATACTCCTTGACAATCAGACTCGCCACTCGTTGACAATCAAACTCGCCGCCGCCTGAACAGTGACTACTGGGACACGCTCCATGCGCACGCTCGTTCTCGTCGCCCTACTGGCTGCGCCGCTAGGCGGCTGCACTGAGGCCTTCAAGATCAAAACAGTTTCCGCCGAGGCGCATGTAGGCGGTGGCGATCGCGTCAGCCTCGCGGGCATTCCTGACATTCGCCTTCAAGGTGTCAGCGCCCCCGAAGACACCGGGCCGAATAGTGTCGGGGCAGAAAGTACGCGGAACTTGCGCGACTTCGTCGAGGGAAAAAACATCGTGTGCCACCTCGATGGAACGCGCACAAGTGACGGCCCCGGCGCGCGCCCCATCGCGACGTGTTTTCTCGGCGAGACGGATCTCGGCTTCTATCAAATCTCAACCGGCCATGCGCGCGACTGTCCGCGCTTCTCGAAGGGCCGCTACGCCGAAGCCGAAGCGAAGGCGCGCGCAACGCGAGACCTCAGCGCGATCTATCCACTACCCGGCTACTGCACACCCCGATAAGCAGGGCAACGGATGCAAGTCGACGACTCGAGCACGCCAATTCTCTCAGGCTCAATCGCTCGAATGACGTGCAACTCGAATCATGCTGTCAGCACCGCGTATGTCGGAAGCATGCGAAGTTTCGGTGACAGTGCACTCAATTGACGCCCCATCGCCCGCGCTCTAAAGTTCCGCCATGGCTCGCCTAGCCCGCGCCGTGTTTCCAGGTCTCCCGCATCACGTCACGCAGCGTGGCAACGGGCGCGCGCGGACGTTCTTCTGCGATGACGACTATCGCCTCTATCGCGATCTCCTCGCCGAGCATGCGGCGGCCGCAGGTGTCGAAGTTTGGGCTTGGGTGCTGATGCCCAACCACGTTCATCTGATCCTCGTCCCATACGACGCGGACGCTTTGCGCCGCGCGCTCGCGCCGGTGCATCGATACTACGCGGGCCACATTCATTTGCGACAGAAGCGCAGCGGGCATTTCTGGCAGGGGCGCTTCGGCTGCGTCGCGATGGACGAAAACCATTTGGGTGCGGCGTTGCGCTACGTGGCGCTCAATCCGGTGCGCGCACGGTTGTGCAAGCGCGCGATCGACTGGCCGTGGTCCAGCGTCCATGCGCATCTGGGGCGCAAGGACGGTGTAACGGAACGCGAACCGGTGCTGTCGCGCTATCCCGATTTCGCCAAGCTGATCGAATTGGGCGAGGACGAGGACCTATCCCAAAAGCTGCGCCAAGCCGAAACCATCGGCCGCCCCCTTGGAACTGATGCTTTCATCGCCCGGCTGGAACGCAAAACGGGCAGGGTGCTGAAACCGGCCAAACGCGGACCGCGGCCGACGTCGGAGGAGAGTTAAGTGCACTGTCACCGAATTTATCCGTTCGAGACTGTGTGATTTCAGGCGCGGCACATTGAGGAAGTT
This sequence comes from Alphaproteobacteria bacterium, assembly GCA_021413465.1. GTDB lineage: Bacteria > Pseudomonadota > Alphaproteobacteria > Micropepsales > Micropepsaceae > SZUA-430. The sequence continues at coordinate 3,479 of JAIOQG010000181.1, forward strand.
TCGGGAAGGTTCGTTCGACAGTTTCGGAGACAGTCCAGCAATGTCACCGAATTTGCGCACCGAAACACGGGAATCCTCGAAACCCAACGTTGACACAATACCAACCGGTCGGTATGAGGAGAATATGTTGAAACTCGATGCCCGCACCAAGCTCCTGAACGCCGCGATCGAAGTGGTTCGAGCTCAAGGCTACGCCGCGACCTCGGTCGACGAACTCTGCCGCAAGGCCGGCGTCACGAAGGGCGCCTTCTTCCACCACTTCGAAACCAAAGACGCACTCGCCGTCGCCGCCGCGAACTATTGGTCGGAAACAACCGGCGCCCTCTTCGCACAAGCGCCATACCACACGCCCGCCGACCCGCTCGACCGCGTGCTCGCCTACATCGACTTCCGCAAAGACCTCCTCCAAGGCACGCCGGCGGAGTTCTCCTGCTTCGTCGGCACAACCGTGCAGGAAGCCTTCGGGTCAAGCGACGAAATTCGCGCCGCCTGCAAGGCGAGCATATTCGGCCACGCCGAGACACTGGTGGCCGACATTTCCGAAGCCATACGTCGCTACAAAGTCAAAGGCACCTGGACGGCGCAAAGCCTCGCGCTCCACACGCAAGCCGTTCTCCAAGGCGCCTTCATCATCGCCAAAGCGTCCGGCAGCGCCACCACGGCAGCAGACAGTGTGAATCACCTGCGCCGCTACATCGAACTTCTGTTCAACCGGAAACCTACGAAAAGAAAAACGAAATGAGCAACACCCAAATCACCGTCGAAACCACCGTCGCCGCACCAATCGAGAAAGTCTGGCGCGCCTACGTGACCCCCGAAGACATCAAACAATGGAACGCCGCGTCCGACGACTGGCACACCACCGCCTCGACCGTCGATCTGCGCGAGGGCGGCACGTTCTCATCCCGCATGGAGGCCAAGGACGGCAGCCTCGGTTTCGACTTTGCCGGCACCTACACGAAGATCGTCGACAACAGGCTCATCGAGTACGAATTCGGCGGCCGCACCGCGAAGGTCGAATTCCTGCCCGGCAAGACCGGCGTCGCCGTTAGTGTGACGTTCGACAGCGAACCGACCCACACGATCGAGCAGCAACAACAGGGCTGGCAAGCGATCCTCGCCAAATTCGCGCGCCACGTCGAAGCGAAGCAGTCGCACTGAGTCCCGTCTGACCCGAAACACGGAATAGCGCTATGTCCAAGCCACAACGCATCTCCACCTGCCTCTGGTACGACCGCAGCGGCGAGGAGGCGGCGACCCTCTACACCTCGCTCTTCGACAACTCGCGCATCACCAGCGTCAGCCGCTACAGCAAGGGCGCACCGCTGCCTGAAGGTACAGCCCTGCTCGTCGAGTTCACCCTCGATGGCGTGCCGTTCCAAGCCCTGAACGGTGGCCCGATGTTCAAACTCAGCGAAGCCGCCTCGCTCTCTGTCCGCTGCGACACGCAGACCGAAATCGACCGCTTATGGAACGCGCTGATCGCCGGCGGTGGCGCCGAGTCGCGCTGCGGCTGGCTCAAGGATCGCTTCGGCCTATCATGGCAGATCGTGCCTTCGATGATGGCGACCTGGATGACCGACCCGGCGCGCGCCGCCCGCGTGATGGCGGTCTTCATGCCCATGAACAAACTTGATATCGCCACCTTGGAAGCCGCTTATCGCGGATGATGGCCGAGACACCAGACTAGGTCCCCATGTGTATCCGCAACCCAATCACAGGAGTGATGCATGAAAATCTTTCTCGCGATCTATCTCGGCAGCATCAACTCGGCGCGCCAAGCAGAATGGGGTAAACTTGACGAAGCCGCCCGGCAAAAACGCATCTCCGCCGGCATGACCGCCTGGGGCGACTGGATGACGAAGCACCACGCTTCCGTCGTCGTTGAAGGCGGACCGCTGGGCAAAACGAAACAGGCATCTGTCGCGGGCATTTCCGACACGAAGAACAATATGTCCGGCTACGTCGTCGTCCGCGCCGAGTCGCACGAAGCCGCGGCCAGCATGTTCGAAAACCATCCCCACTTCTCGATCTTCCCCGGCGATTCCGTCGAGATCATGGAGTGCCTCCCGATCTCGGGACGCTAGACTTTCACCAAGAGGCCTCGCCCGTGACCATCACAATTACCGCCTTCGAACGATCGCCGGATGGAGGCAAGGGCCTTGCGCGCGACACGCGCGTTCGCTGGGCGCTCGAAGAGGTGAGGCAACCTTACGAGGTTCGCCTTGTTTCGTTCCGCGCAATGAAGGAGCCGGCGCATCTGGCGCTTCATCCGTTCGGTCAAATCCCGACCTATGAGGAAGACGATCTCGCGCTGTTCGAAACGGGCGCGATCGTGCTCCAAATCGCCGAGCGTCACGCTGGCCTACTGCCGCGCAACGCCGACGCCCGGGCACGCGCAATCGCTTGGATGTTCGCTGCGGTCAACACGGTGGAGCCGCCGATCCTCGAACTCGTAAACGCTGTGCTACTGGAAGGCGACAAGCCTTGGCGCGACGAGCGCGTGGCCCTCATTAAGGATCGTATTCGCACCCGGCTGAACCAGCTTTCCGCCCGCCTCGGCAATGCCGACTGGCTCGATGGCGCTTTCAGTGTAGGCGATCTAATGATGGCCTCGGTGCTGCTCCGACTGAGGACGTCGGGCCTCCTCGGCGAACACCCAACCCTGGCCGCCTATGTCGCTCGCGCCGAGGCACGACCTGCCTACAAACGTGCATTCGACGCTCAACTGGCGATCAACACCGCCCGTTAAAGGAGAAAACCCATGCCTTACGTCGAGAAAATAAAGGGACAGCATAAATATTCACCCGCCGCGCGGCCGTGCGGTTCCCTGGCGCTGCGCTTGAACAAAAAATCGAACATCACCCAGCCCCGCTAATCCGGGATCACGAACTTAACGCGCAACTTAAACGTCGCGCCGGCCGCGAGCGTGCCGTCCTTCAATGTCGGCGCCACGCGGTAAAGGGCCAGCACCGACTTCCCGGCCGCCTCGAACACACCGGGAGGGTCGCCGGTAATGTCGGTGCACGCCAACGACAAGTCCGCGCGCACCGTGCACGTCGCGGTGATCGCGCCTTCGATATCGTCGCGTAAGGCCGCAGCAGGATAGCGCATCGTCAACTCGTCCGGCGTCGGCACCTTGGCCCAAACATGTTTGACCGACGGCGGCGTCCACATCGGTGGCGGCGGTGGATTGTTCACCGGCGGGGCAGGGTGCGATACGCCGAGTTCGGCCGGCGTCCGCCGCTCCGACGGCAACAGCTTTATCGCAAGCATCGCCCGCAACGGCACATCGTTGTCGGGATCGAGCTGCTTCGGGTCGAACGCCATCTTCCCCGCACGCACTTTCGCGGCGCGGCCTTCCGGCGTCGGTGCGCTGCCGCGCACCCCTTCGAAGCAATCCTCCATATACCCCGCTGCGCGCACCACCGCGCAGTTGAGCGTCACGGTCTTGCCGCCCTTGGGCAAGTCCAAGCCTTCGAGCGAGAACGACAGCATGCTGGGCGAGGGCAAGACCGTGGGCTTCACCGTCTTGGTATCCAGCACTTCGAAGTCGGGGCGATTCTTAGCAGGCATCACGACATCGGCCGTGATCGCGCAGCTGCCGCGCTCCGGCAGATACTGCGCGGTTGCGCTCACCCCGAACGGATAGGCCGCGCTGGCGTCTTGCGCGAAGAACCAGCCATAGGCGCTGTCTTCGCCGAAAAGATCGTCCTCGCTCTCGGTCTCCGCCTCGCCGACTTGTGCGTTGCGCCCCGTCTTGCGCGTTTTGAACGGAGAGGCACCGGCCGCCGGCCGCAGCTCGCCGAAAAACTGTTCGAAATATGCGGCAAGCGCCAGCACCCGCGTCCGGCAAACGCGCACACCGCGTACTTGCGTTTGACTGCGCAGCGTCAGCACCGCCGCGCCATAGCGCAATGATCGAAGACCGATTTCATAGGGCTGTTCGTCCAGCGTCCACGCCGCCTCGGCCTTGGTGCCGATCACCTTGCCGGTGTGCGGCGAAACGACAGTGCCCCAAGCCGCCGACGGCAGCGCCGCCTGCGCCGCTTCAACCGTCATCCCCACCACGACGGGCCCAACCCGGGGCGGCGAGGTATCGGCGGCGAACGCGCTCGATGCCGAACTCAGCCCGACAACGATTCCAAAAACCCAACGCACGCAACACCCCCAACCTCGGCCCAGCCAAGAATGAGCGAGCCGGCGCGGCTTGGGAAGGGGGGGCGGCGCGGGCATGGCCGTCATTGCCCGCGCCGTGTTTTTGGCCTCCCGCACCGCGTCACGCAGCGCGGCTGAAGCCGTGTGATGTGTGTTAGAGCGCCGCAATGGCCGTCGCGCACGGCGACGGTGGCGTATCGGCCTTTTTCAGCCGGTCGATGATCTGCTGTTTCTGCTCGGCCTTGATGTCGAGCTCGTTCGCCAGCGATTTGACGAGCGCGTTGGCCTGATCCTGCGTCATTGAGGTGTCCGCGACCGCTTGGTCGATCACGCGGCAGGCGCCGACATAGGCCCCCGCAGCCGCGCCGCCGAAGCCGCCGACCACCGCGCCGATAATGCCGCCCACGATAAACGTAAATAAGAATGCCAAAAAGCGTCCCATTGTTTTCCTCCAGGCCCGGCGTCCTGCGCGGGCGAGACTCAAGTATAGCGCACAAATGAGGCAGTCCGGCGAACGCCCCGTTTCGCGCCTGCGTTGCAGCGTCGCGCTTCGGGTGCGTCGTCACGGCACGGGGCTTGCGCCTTGCACGTGTCCTGCACTGTCAGTAATTTCTGTCTAGACAGAAAGAGCAGAAAGTTCGGCCATGTCCCTCTCGCCCGTCGTCGAAAAAATCGTGCTTCATTGGGGTGAGATGGGCGCGCGCTGGGGCGTCAACCGCTCCGTCGCCCAGATCCACGCGCTGCTCTGGTTGCTGGGCCGCCCCATGGCCGCCGACGAGATCGCCGAAACGCTCGGCATCGCGCGCTCGAACGTCTCGACCAGCCTCGACGAGCTGCAAACCTTCCGCTTGGTGACGCTGGTCCACACCATCGGCGACCGCCGCAACTTTTACGAAGCCAAGGGCGACACCTGGGACGTCGTGCAAACCATCGTCGACGAGCGCAAGAAACGCGAGATCGACCCCACGCTCGACGTGCTTCGCGCCGCGCGCGATTTCGACGACCCCGAAACCTCGCAAGACGTGCGCCGCCGCGTCGCCGAGATGTTGGCCTTCATCGAACGCATGACCGGCTGGTACGAACAAATGCGCCGCGTGCCGCGCCCGACGCTGCAACGCCTGATCAAACTGGGATCCGGCATCGCCAGACTGCTGTCGAAATAATCGCCGCGCAAACAAGGAGCCTGATCATGAGCGAGGGCGTCGCCGGACGACTATGGAGCGGCCCGCGCCCCGTTCACGCCGGCAGCCACGATCAGACGATCGCGCTCATCCTCGGTGCGCGCGCGTGGAGCGCGCTGCCCGACGCGGTGCGCATTCGCTTTTCGCGCCTTACGCCTGCGCGCTATCGCGGCCGGGCGGAAACAAAATTGAGTTTGCTGGGGCGCCTGTTCGCCTGGGGCCTGTTCCCCTTCGGCGCCCCGCTTCCCGTTTTGACCGGCACGCGCGACGCGCTGGTCGAAGTGAGCGTCAGAGACGGCGGCATGTCATGGACGCGGCTCACCCGCGGTCCGCTGGGTCTGACGTTCAAAGTGCGTTCGATCAAGCGTCTGTCGCAAGACGGACGCTTGCTCGAATGCTGCGCCGGCGGCTGGACGATGCTGCTCGACGTCTTCGTCGATGCCGGCGCCCTCGTCTTTCGCTCGCAGCAATTCTATTGGCGCTTCGGCGCGATCAGCATCCCCATCCCCGTATGGCTGACGCCCGGCACGGCCGAAGTGCGCCACACCGAACTGGGGCAGGGGCAATTCCGTTTCACGCTGTCATTCGATCATCCATGGGCCGGGCGAACGGTATTCCAAGACGGCGTGTTCGAAGACCCGAGGGACTGAGACACGACGACCGCCAAGAGAAGGGGTTGCAACCAAGGCCGCTCCCGGAAGACACTGCACCCCAAAGCGCCGTGGAAAATCGATAAGGCGGCCTAGGGGAACAAACGTGCGCAAATTGGTCTTGGGTTTCATCTCGGCAATCGCCGTTCTTACAGTGGGTGTATCCTTGGCAAAGGACTCCGATCCGTTTCTCTGGCTCGAAGAAGTCGAAGGCGCAAAAGCTCTCACCTGGGTGCGCGCCCAAAACGACCGGTCGCTGAAACTCCTTCAAGCCGATCCGCGCTACGAAGATCTGCACGCCAAGGCACTCGCAATTCTCGAGGCCAAGGACCGCGTGCCGCAACCCGGTTTCCGCGCCAAGCAAGTGTTCAATTTCTGGCAAGACGACGTGAACGTGCGCGGCCTGCTGCGGCGCACGTCGATCGAAACCTACCGCGACGCCGCGCCCACCTGGGAAACCGTGCTCGACATCGACGCACTCGCCAAAACCGAAAACGCGAACTGGGTCTACAAAGGTGCCGCCTGCCTGGCTCCGGCCGAAACGCAATGCCTCGTCAGCCTGTCCGACGGCGGCAAGGATGCCGTTGAAATCCGCGAATTCGACACGACGACGAAAACGTTTCCCGCGAGCGGCTTCCGCCTTGCCGCCGGCAAACAAGACGCCGACTGGCTCGACGCCGACACGCTCTACGTGGCGCGCGATTGGGGCCCCGGCACGATGACGGAGTCGGGCTATCCCTTCGTCACCAAGCTGTGGAAACGCGGAACGAAGCTCGAAGATGCCAAAGAAGTCTATCGCGGCAAAGCCACCGACGTCGGCGCCGGCCCCTCGATTCTGCGCGACAGCGACGGCGTCGTTCAAGCGGTGATGTTCGTGCGCAACGTCTCCTTCTTCGAAACCGAATTCTACTTGTCGACCGAAACCGGCCCGGTGCGCCTTCCATTCCCGCTGAAGTCGACGATCCAAACACTGGTATCCGGCCAACTTGTCTTCACGATCGAGCAGGACTGGAGCTGGAAGGGAACGAAATACGCCCAAGGCGCGCTGCTATCGTTCGACCTCGCCGAACTGAAACGCGACACGGCCAA
>JAIOQG010000040.1 GCA_021413465.1 Alphaproteobacteria bacterium
CGTGCGCTTGACGCCGAACCGATGCGCCAAGCGGTCGCTCACTTGGCACCGGATCTGGATGAAACGCAGCGCGATTTGCTCTCGGCCTTGGCCGAAGGCGCGCCGGGTCGCGCTCTTGAGCTCGCCGAGACAGGCGCCTTGGATTTGTACCGGGACATTGCCGGCGTCCTGAAAGGGTTGCCGCGTCTCAACGCGCCGGGACTTTTTGCGTTGGCGGAAAAACTCTCCCGCGCCTCTGTCGATCGTCTCGCCGTATTCGTGAGTTTGCTCGCCCAGATAGAGGAACGTGTCTTGCGCGGTGCCTACACGGCCTTGCCGCCCGTGCCAGGCGAAGATTCGCTTCTCAACCATCTCCGCACCACCGTACCGCTGGAAAGCTGGTCGCGCCTTTGGGACGAATTGCGCCTGCAGGCCATCCGCGCTGACGCCCTTAACCTCGACAAGAAGCAACTGGTCCTGAACACGTTTTTCGCCATCGAAGCGGCGGCACGCCGTTGATCGCAACAAGAATTGAGGTTGAACAGCGCGCCCCGGGCGACATATTGGGAGGGGCGACGTCGCAAATTCGCCGGCGCCAGATACCCGGATACGGCTAAATGTTGATCGACAGTCATTGCCATCTCGACTTTCCCGATTTCGGCGCGGAACTTGACGCCGTCGTCGGTCGCGCGCGTCAAGCGGGCGTCGGCACGATGTTGACGATCGGAACCAAGCTCAGAGCGTTCGAAGGCGTTCGCAAAATCGCCGAGCGCTATGAAGATGTTTGGTGCACGGTGGGCATTCATCCTCACGAAGCGGCAGAAGAACCAATTGATGAATCGACGGCCCTCGTCGAACACGCAAAGCACGCGCGCGTCGTCGGCATCGGAGAAGCCGGACTGGACTACTATTACGAGCACAGCCCCAAGAACGATCAGGTCCGAAACTTTCGAGCCCACATCGCCGCCTCGCGCGAAACCGGACTACCGCTCATTGTTCACGCCCGGGACGCCGACGACGACCTTTGCCAGATATTGACGGAAGAAAGCGGGAAGGGCGCCTTCCCGGGGCTGATCCATTGCTTCTCGTCCACGGCCAAACTGGCGCGGACCGCACTCGACCTTGGTATGCTGATCTCGATCTCCGGCATTGTGACGTTCAAGAAGGCGGACGAGTTGCGCGCCATCATCGCCGACGTGCCCCTCGACCGCTTGCTCGTCGAAACGGATTCGCCCTATTTGGCGCCCATCCCCCATCGCGGCAAACGCAACGAACCTGCATTCGTCGCCCACACGGCGGCAACCGTCGCGCGTTTAAAGAACGTGGAACCGGAACGCCTGGCAAACGCCACAACGGACAATTTCTTCCGCCTTTTTGCCAAGGCGCGGCGCCCCGTATGACACTTGGTCTGAAGGTCACGATCCTCGGTTCCGGTTCGTCGGGAGGCGTTCCCCGCATCGGTGGCGCCGACGGCGCGGGCGACTGGGGCGCGTGCAATCCTGCCGAGCCTAAAAATCGTCGGCGCAGATGTTCGCTTCTGGTGGAACGTGGCGAGACTCGCGTTCTCGTCGACTGCGCACCCGACATGCGCGAACAGCTGATCGATGCGCGCATATCGCGTCTTGATGGTGTCCTGATCACCCACGATCACGCCGACCAATCGCATGGAATCGACGATTTGCGCATGGTGGCTCAGAACATGATGCGCCGCGTCGACGTCTACGCCGCCGCTGAAACCATCCAAGTGCTGACGGATAGATTTGGCTATTGCTTCAAGGGCAACGAAATCGGCGCCTACCCGGCAATTCTGCAGGCGCACGTGCTGGGTCGCCCCTTCAAGGACTTTGAAATCAAAGGGCAGGGTGGGCCGATTCCGGTTCGCCCCTTCGACCAGGACCATGGCTCGATGATCAGCCAGGGATTCCGTTTCGGGCCCGTCGCCTATTCAAGCGATGTCGTCGATCTCGACGCCGCCGCTTTCGCGGCTCTTGAAGGTGTCGAGGTTTGGATCGTCGACGCGCTACGCTACCGGCCGCACCCAACCCACGCTCATGTCGAGAAAACGCTGTCTTGGATCGAGCGCGTCCGGCCCAAACGGGCGATTCTGACCAATCTGCACATCGACCTCGATTATCGAGCGCTTGCGCACGCCCTTCCACCCGGCGTCGAACCGGCATTCGACGGACTAACCATACTTGTGTGACCTTTGGGCCCGGATACCGGCTGCAACGTCGGATTTTGCGCGTATTAGTCAGCGAAATTGAGCGCTCCCGAATGACACACCCGGAGCCTCTTGCCGCAGCTTTTCGGTTTGATTGTGTTACAAAAGTTTGAGATAAGCTTGTCCCCGGGGACGCAATCGGATCGCTCCGTTGCGAAATTACTGCAGAGTCGGGGGAAACAACGAGCGGACGTGCCTTATCGGGGCTTCGCGCTATGATTTCCAAGAATTCGTTGGCTTGACGATGGCCGCGTTCCGGAACTCCTGGAGTGCGTGGACGTTTCGATTAAGCGTTTGGTTGAAAATCGTGGGCTAATTTGCACCAGCTTGCATAAAACTTAGGACCGATTGCCGGTGGACCGATTGCCGGTCTGGCAAATTGAATGACGGGAAGGTACGTGGTTATGGGACGTGTAACAGTCAACAGGGGTACTCGGATGACAATCGCGCGCGCGACGATCGCGGCAGGTTTGATGCTCGGCATCACCATGATTGCAACGGCGGCAATGGCTCAGCCGGCAACGCAACCTGCGCAACCCAGCCCGACATCGGCGGCACCCGCCGCCGCTCCGGCAACGGACCCTGCCGCTGCGCCGGCGCCCGCTGGCGAGCCGGCCCCGCCGGCCATCGGACCCGACGGCCTTCCTATCGCGCCGCCAGCCGACGCGACCGCGGCGCCAGCCGCGGCAGATCCCGCAGCCGCAGCGGCGCCTGCAGCCGAAGTGGAGCAGCTGGGCGAGGACATCACTCTTTTCTCGATGGTTCGCGACGCATCGCTCGTCGTGCAGATCGTCATGGCGCTGTTGATGGCCTGGTCGGTGGCGACTTGGACGATCATGATCTCGAAGCTGCTGTACTTCTCAGGGCTTGGCGGCGCCAGTGATCGCTTTCTTCAGGCGTTCCGCAACGCCGGTTCGCTAGCTGATGCGGCGAAGTCGGCGGGCAAAAATTTCCGCACCAATCCGCTTGCCAAAATGCTTGTGGCCGCAGCCGACGAAATCGGCACCGGAAAAAAGAGCCACATCTCAAACCGTGTCGCTCAGCGTATGGGCATTGTCCAAGCCGAAGTCGGCGAAGAACTTTCAAGCGGTATGGGCGTCTTCGCAACCGTCGGATCGATCGCAGCCTTCGTGGGCTTGTTCGGAACCGTTTACGGCATCATGAATTCGTTCATCGGAATCGCCAAGTCGCAGACGACGAACCTCGCCGTCGTGGCGCCTGGTATCGCCGAAGCGTTGCTGGCGACCGCCATTGGCCTGTTTGCCGCTGTTCCTGCGGTTATTTTCTACAATATGTTTGCTCGTCGCATCGGCGCGTACCAAACGCGGATGGAGAACTTCGCCAACGAAGTCGGCGTCCGCGTATCCCGCGATCACGAGTAGGCGAACATGGCTGGAAGCGTAGGAGGCGGCTCGTCGCGCAGTAAGCGGTACGACGACAACAGCCAAATCAACGTAACGCCCTTCGTGGACGTCATGTTGGTGCTGTTGATCATCTTCATGGTGGCCGCGCCATTGGCCAGCGTGAACGTGAAAGTCGACTTGCCGCCCTCCACGGTGAACCCCGCGAAGGTCAAGGACCCCGTCTACGTGTCCTTGCAGACGAACGGCAAAATTTTCATCGGCGACACGCAATTCACCTACGACAAGTTTCCCGCCGCCCTCGTCGCAGCCGCCAGCAATAACTACAACCGGCGCATCTACATCCGCGCCGACAAGACGGTTCAATACAAAGAAGTCATGCGCGTCATGAACGTCGTCCAAGACACTGGTTTCTACCAGATCGCCTTGGTGGCCGAGGACCGCATTAAAAGATAGTCAGTCAGTGATGTCGGGTATAATCGGGTAACGGACCGCTATGGATAAGCGCACGGTCTACATAACAGTCATCATCTCCGTGCTGCTTCACGTGGTGGTGCTGTATTACGTTGCCGCGACCTTCGGCTTCGTGCCAACCATCATGCAAGAATTGCCGGACGAAGTCGTCGCTGTGGCGCCACCGCCGCCACCGCCGCCGCCGCCACCGCCGCCGCCCGAGCAAGTCGTTCAGGAAAAGCCGCGCTTCCGCCCGCGGCCGGTTCCTACACCGCCCGCGCCTGTGAAAGTGCCGCCCATCCCGCTGAAGCCGCAGCCGCCGGCCGAAAGCACCGCCGACGCGACCACGATTCTGTCCGACAAGCAGGTCATTGATGCGCCTGTGTCGAAAGTTCCGCCGAAATACCCGCAGCGCGCTCTTGAGGCCGAGAAAGAGGGCGTGGTGCGCGTCCGCGTCACGATCCAACCCGACGGCAGCGTCAGTGATGCTGTCGTCGTATCGGCAAAGCCGCCGGGCTGGTTTGAATCCGCAGCGCTCGCGGGCGTGAAACGCTGGCGCTACAAGGCCTCAGGCCGCGTCATCACGGCCGAGATCGACGTCGAGTTCAAACTGCAATGACGCGCCGCGAACGATCGAACCCCGGAGTTTAATCCGCCATGGCAGGCAACATAGGCACCGGCGTCAGCGCCAAAGGCGGACGCAAACGTTACGGCGATAACGCCGAGATCAACGTGACGCCCTTCGTCGACGTTATGCTCGTGCTCTTGATCATTTTCATGGTCTCGGCGCCTTTGGCCACGATCAGCATTCCGCTCGACCTTCCGCCGCCGGTCCCGTCCGAACTGCCGCCCGATCCGCTCGAGCCAATTTACATCAGCTTGCAGGACACGGGTGTCATCAATGTCGGCACGCCGCTCACCGGCGAACTTCAGGCCGATTGGACGAATTTGAGCGACGCCATCAAACAGAAAACCAACGGCGATACGACGCGCAAGATCTTCATTCGCGCCGATCAAAAAGTGATCTATTCCGATGTCATGCGCCTGATGGATGCCATTGACCACGATGGCTACAAAAACAAGGCCCTCGTCGCCGAAGACGTGGTCGACTAGCGCTTTCTAAAAACAACCGTCGCGCGAAAGGGCCGAAGTTTCGGCCCTTTTTCTTGTGCGTCTGTGGGGTGCGCCGTTGTCTTGAAATTTTATTGCTGCCAAGCCTATGCTAAGGAGTTGAATCAACGCAATGCCGGAGGGCTTGGCTATGAATCTTGCTCCATCGCGCCCGCGTACATGGTCGCCTCAAGTTGTTCTGTTCGCCGTCGTACTGCACGCTTTCATCCTCTACTTCGTCGCGGCCAGCTTCCGCATCGTGCCGCCTCTCATCCCGATTGAATCCAACCCGGTACCGATCACGACAGTTCCCTACGTCCCACCGCCGCCGGTGGTCATTCCGGACGAGCCCATCGACAAGCACCCGCGCACAGTTCCACGTCAGCCGCACATTCCGCCCGTGCACGCCGACGTGCCGTCGGTCAACCTCACACCGCAGCCCGCGGCCGTCTCAACCGCCAACGCCGGCGTGATGGTGCTCAATACACCCATCCAGGAAGCGCCCATTTCGCAAACGTTGCCTGCCTATCCCCGCATCGCGCAGGAACGCGAAGTTGAAGGCCGCGTCATTCTGTCGATCACGATCATGCCCGACGGCACCGTTCGCGACGTCACCGTCGTCAACGCCAACCCACGTGGCTATTTCGAAGACGCGGCCGTCCGCTCGGTTCGTACTTGGCGCTATAGTCCTTCGAACGTCGTGCGCACGCGCGTGATCGTGCACATGGATTTCGTGCTGAACAACGGGTAGGGCACGCTCACAGGAACGGCCCCAAAACGGCAACCGCCGCGATCAGCCCATAGGCGACGCGGCGGTACGTTTGCT
>JAIOQG010000122.1 GCA_021413465.1 Alphaproteobacteria bacterium
CCGCGCAAGCGCTCGCTGCGCGCGGCGACGACGTTTGCGTGGCGCAGCGCAGCCGGCCGAAGGATCTCCCGGCGCAAGCCACGTTCAGGACATGCGATGTGCTCGACGCACAGTCGGTGCGCCAGGCGATCGCCGGCGCAAGCCAAGTGGTCTTGGCGGTGGGCTTTGCCTACGACGCGCGCGTGTGGCGCAAAGTCTGGCCGAAGACGATCACGAACGTGATCGAAGCGTGCGCCGAGACCGGCGCGCGCGTGGTCTTCGTCGACAATCTCTACATGCTGGGACCGCAGCGCAAACCGCGCCGCGAGGACATGCCGCTGACGAAACGCGGCGAAAAGCCCGCGATCCTCTCGCAGGTGACCCGCATCTGGATGGCCGCCGCAGCCACCATGCGCGTACGCATCGCGGCCTTGCGCTGCACAGATTTCTACGGGCCCGGCGTCCCGGTCTCTTACTTGGGCGCGACCGGTTTCGGCAGACTGGTGCAAGGCAAGCCCGCGCTGCTCGTCGCGCCCCACACGCCGCACGACTTCGCCTACGTGCCTGACATCGCGCGCGCCGTGATCACCTTGCTCGATGCGCCAGACGACGCATTCGGGCAAGTGTGGAACATGCCCTGCGCACCGACGCGCACGCCGCGCGAGATCTTACAACTTGGCGCCAAGGCGCTCGGCGTCAAACCGAAGGTCAGCACAATCCCCCTATGGTCCCTCCCGTTGCTCGGGCTCGTGTCGCGCTTCATGCGCGAAGTCGCGGATGTGAGCTTCACCTGGGACCGGCCCTACATCGTGGACGCCACGAAGTTCACCCGGCGCTTTTGGTCGGACGTAACGCCGTTCGAAATCGGCGCCCCGGCAACCGCGCGCTCCTTTGCGCCGTCGCCGGTGCCGGAGGCATAGACCGCGCGGCTGAGATCGAATATGCGGTTGGCTTGGCCCGGAACGCGTAGGGCAGGGGAATGGCCGACCTTTCGCCCAAGAAACAGCTCGACGGCTTCATCGCGAAGTTCTCGCCCGAGGTCGCGACCGCGACCAAGAAGGCGCTGGCCGCGATGCGCAAGCGCCTGCCGGGCGCGCTCGAACTCGTCTACGACAATTACAACGCCCTCGCCATCGCCTATGGCCCCACCGAGCGCACGTCGGAGGTGATCTTCTCCATCGCCGTCTACCCGCGCTGGGTCAGCTTGTTCTTCTACTACGGCGCCAAACTCAAAGACCCGAAGAAGATCCTAAAGGGCAGCGGCACCCAAGTGCGCCACATCGTTCTCGACACAACCGCGCGCCTCGCCAACCCCGACATCAGTGCGCTGATGGACCAAGCCCTTGCACAGGCCAAAGTGCCGCTCGACCCAAAACAGAAAAGCCGCATTGTCATCAAGTCGATTTCGGCGAAACAGCGGCCCCGCCGCCCAACCTGACTTTCCCTGATCGCCGCGACGTTCGATTTGCGCTTCGCGCGCGCTGTGGGGTGCAAAGGGCAAAAGAAAAAGGGACATAATAAAATTTGATGACGTGCTTGATTTTGACGCGGGTTCTTGATATGTTCGCAGAGTGCACAGTAGGTGACTTGCTTCTTGACAACTTGGCGCCCTTTCGATGGCACTCGCCCGCCATCACATGTGATGGCAATGTGATGGATCCGTGACGGCATTTTTCGCTGAAATCCGCCAATGTGATGGCGTGATGGATCGGATTGCATCGGTTTAAAATTGCCAATGAAATCAAGGACCGACCTA
>JAIOQG010000041.1 GCA_021413465.1 Alphaproteobacteria bacterium
CATGAAATGGGACCACCTTTGGATTAACGCCCGCCTCGCGACCATGCGCGAAGGTGTGGGCGCTTACGGCGCAATTGAAGCCGCAGCGCTCGCCGACAAGGGCGGCCGCATCGTCTTCGCCGGCCCGATGCGCGATCTGCCGGGTGAGCCCGACGCGCTCGCCACCCGCGTGATCGATGCAAAGAACCAGTGGATCACGCCCGGCCTGATCGATTGCCACACCCATCTCGTCTTCGCCGGCAACCGCGCGGCCGAGTTCGAACAACGCCGCAACGGCGTAAGTTACGAAGCGATCGCGAAAGCCGGTGGCGGCATCATGTCGACCGTCCGCGCCACCCGCGCCGCCAGCGAAGAGGCATTGCTCGAACAAGCCCGCCCGCGCTTCAACGCGCTCTTGAGCGAAGGCGTCACGACGGTCGAGATCAAATCCGGCTACGGTTTAGACCTCGAAACCGAACTGCGGCTTCTGCGCGTCGCGCGCCGCCTCGGCGAAGAATCCTATGCGCGGATCAGCACAACCTATCTGGGCCTCCACGCACTGCCGCCCGAAGGTGCCGCCAACCGCGCCGCCTACATCGCCGAGATGAGCGGCCCGGTCTTGCGCGCCATCGCGAACGAAGGCCTCGCCGACGCCGTCGACGCGTTCTGCGAGGGCATTGCCTTCACGCCCCAAGAGACGGCGCAATTCTTCACCGGCGCCGCTGCACTCGGCCTTCGCGTCAAACTCCACGCCGATCAACTTTCCGACACGAACGGCGCCGCCCTCGCGGCCAAGTTCCGTGCGCTCTCCGCCGATCACCTCGAACACACCGACGAAGCCGGCGTCGCCGCGATGGCGAAGGCGGGCACCGTCGCCGTACTGCTCCCCGGCGCATTCTTCACCTTGCGCGAAACCAAGAAGCCACCAGTCGAAGCACTCCGCCGCGCGCGCGTGCCGATCGCGGTCGCCACCGACTGCAACCCCGGCACCTCGCCGGTCGTCTCGCTCATCACCACAATGCAAATGGCCTGCACGCTATTCGGCCTGACGGCAGAGGAAGCGCTCGCCGGCACCACCCGCAACGCCGCGCGCGCGCTGGGCCTCGCCGCAGAGACCGGCACGCTCGAAGTTGGCAAAGCCGC
Organism: Alphaproteobacteria bacterium; assembly: GCA_021413465.1. Lineage (GTDB taxonomy): Bacteria > Pseudomonadota > Alphaproteobacteria > Micropepsales > Micropepsaceae > SZUA-430. The sequence goes on from JAIOQG010000041.1 coordinate 1,123, forward strand.
CGACTACGCCGTCTGGCCCATCGATCACCCGTGCGAACTCAGCTATTGGATCGGCAGCCTCAACCCTTCCGCCATCGGCCGCAGCGCCGCCCTTGCCGCCGCTAACCAAGTTTGAGCGGCAAGATGTGATCGATCCGTGATCGCGGACCGGGCTAAGCTTGTGAATCATGGAGGATCGTATGAGGCCACTGGATCGTCGCGCGTTGCTGTTGGGCGCCTCAGCTCTGACACTCGCCGCTTGCTCGTCGAGCGGCCCGAACCCGCAACTCTCCATCATTTACTCGCCGAGCGCGAAGTTTCACAGTCCCGACCGCAACCCCATCATCGTCATCCCCGGTTTGTTGGGTTCCCGTTTGCGCGATCCCGACAGCGGTAAGCTGATTTGGGGCGCGTTCGATTCCGAAGGCGTCGATCCGTCGACCGACGAAGGCTTCCAGCTGATCTCGCTCTCGCCCGATCCGCCGCGCTCGATCGGCGAGGCGCAAGACCGCATCAAGACCGACGGCGTGCTCGACCACATCAACCTCTCGATCGCCGGCATCGCCTTTGTCCTCCAAGCCTACGCAGAGATACTGGCGACTCTGGGCGTTGGCGGTTATCGCGATGAGGCGTTGGGTCTCGGCGGCGAGATCGATTACGGCCATGAGCACTTCACGTGTTTCCAGTTCGCCTATGACTGGCGTCTCGACAACGTGGCGAACGCGCGCCGCCTGCGCGATTTTATCCGCGAGAAACGCGCCTACGTCCAAGGCGAATACAAAAAGCGCTTCAACATCGCCAACGCCGATGTGAAGTTCGACATCGTGGCCCATTCGATGGGCGGCTTGGTCGCGCGCTACTTCTCGATGTTCGGCGGCGAAGACCTGCCGGCCGACGGCTCGATACCGGCGCCCAGCTGGGAGGGCGCGAAATACGTCGACCGCACCATCATGGTCGGCACACCGAACGGCGGCTCGCTCGATGCCTTGCGAGCGCTCGTTGAGGGCCGCGACTTCGGCGCGCCGATCGTGCCGAGCTACCGCTCGTCCCTGCTCGGCACCTTCCCGTCGATGTACCAACTCCTGCCGCGCAAGCGCTTCAACAGCGTCGTCTCGTCAGACGCGGCAAAGCCCATCGACGTTCTCGACCCCGAAACTTGGCGCCGGCTCAACTGGGGCCTCGCCTCACCGGCGGTCGAGAGCGATCTCGCGCTCCTGATGCCCATGGTCGCCGACCCGACGGAACGCCGCCGCCGCGCGCTCGACTTCCAAGCCCGAGCCTTGGCGCGCGCGAAGCAATTCATGGCGGCACTCGACCAACCGGCGACGCCGCCTGCTGGCGTCGAGTTCATGGTCGTTGCTGGCGACGCCATGCCGACCGAAGCGCGCATGACGGTAGATGCAAAGTCGGGCGCCCTTTCCGTTGCCGATACCGCGCCGGGCGACGGCCTGGTCCTGCGCTCCTCCGCCGTGCTCGACGAGCGTTTCGGGCAAACCTGGCAGCCCACCGTGAGGAGCCCGCTGAAGCTGGCGCGCGTGCTCTTCCTGCCCGACGAGCATTTGGCGCTCACCCGCTCGCAGATTTTCCGCGATAACGTTCTCTATTGGCTCTTGGAAGAACCGCGTCCGCGCCGTATGCCAATGGTCAAATGAACCAGTTCGCCACCTACCCAAGCCTTAAGAACGAAGCAGTTATCGTAACTGGCGGCGCCAGCGGCATCGGCGCCTCGATCGTCGAACACTTCGCCGAACAAGGCGCGCGTGTCGGCTTCGTCGATCTCGACGAAGCGGCGGGCAGGGCGCTCGCGACGAAAACCGGCGCCGCTTTTATCGCCTGCGACCTACGCAACATCGTGGCACTGCGCATCGCGATCGCGCGCTTCGAACGCGACAACGGCCCGACGCTGGCGCTCGTTAACAACGCCGCCCGCGACGACCGCCACACGATCGAAGAGGTGACGCCCGAATACTGGGACGACCGCATGGCGACAAACCTTCGCCATCAGTTTTTCGCCGCCCAAGCCGTGCTGCCCGCGATGCGCAAACGCAAACGCGGCTCGCTCATCAACATGGGCTCAATCAGCTGGATGCTCGCGCTCGGCGGCATGCCTGCCTACGTCACTTCGAAGTCGGCGATCCAAGGCCTGACGCGCGGTCTCGCCCGCGACGTCGGCTCCGACGGCATCCGTGCGAACTGCCTCGTCCCCGGCTGGATCATGACCGAACGCCAAGTGAAGCTCTGGCTCACCCCCGAGAGCGAAGGCGACCTGATGGCGAAACAATGCTTGAAGGAAAAGCTCTTTCCCCCCGACGTCGCGCGCATGACGCTCTGGCTCGCCGCCGATGACAGTCGCATGGTCACAGCGCAAAGCTTCGTCGTCGACGGCGGTTGGGCATGAAAATCGACTGCGTCGCCGACACCAAATGCACACTGGGCGAAGGCCCGGTGTGGGATGAACGCGCGGGCGAACTCTATTGGGTCGACATCAAAGCCCCCGCGATCTGGCGCCTCAATGCGCACACGCGCGCCACGCAAAGCATGGCCGTGCCGCATCGCGTCGGCGCCGTCGCACTGCGCGAGAAGGGCGGCCTCGTCGCAGCAACAAAGCCGGGCTTCGCCTTCATCGACTGGAACGGCGGCGTCGAAGTGATCGCGAGCCCCGAGGCAAACCTCCCCACGAACCGCTTCAACGACGGCGCCTGCGACGCGCGCGGCAGATTCTGGGCAGGCACGATGGACGATGAGGAGAAGGCACCGACCGGCCACCTCTACCGGCTCGACCCCGACCGCACCGTGACCCGCTTCGACGCCGGTTTCGTGATTACGAACGCGGTCCGCTGGAACGCGAATGGCGACCGGCTCTACTTCGTCGACAGCGCCACGCGCACGATTTGGGCCTACGACTTCGATCTGGAACGCGGCCAACCGGGCCAGTGCCGCGTCTTCGCGCAACTCACCGAAGCCGACGGCTGGCCCGACGGCCTCTGCGTCGACGCCGACGACAACGTCTGGGGCGCCCACTGGGGCGCCGGCCGCATCACCCGCTACGCCCCCGATGGCACAAAGCGCCAAACGATCGACATCCCCGCACCGAACGTCACCTGCTGCAGCTTCGGCGGCGCCAATCTCGACACGCTCTACGTAACCACCGCTCGCATCGGCCTGAGCGCAGAGCAACTCGCCAAATACCCGCAAGCCGGCGGCACGTTCGCCGTGACGGGCCTAGGCACCCGCGGCCAACGCGCCCACCGGTTCGCGGGTTAGGACCTTTGCAATCGCGCGCTAATCGCGCATTCTTAGCGAAACACCATTTACGGGAGGCAGTGCATGTCGGATGGCACGGGTGAAGTCGCCGCGCAACCTCAACAGCATCAAGCGCCGGCCGCCGCCGCACCGCCGCTCCTTTCCACCCGCAACATTACGCTTTTGCTCCTCCTCGTCGTCTACATCTCGAACTACGCTGACCGGCAGATTCTGAACGTCCTCGCCGTCCAAATCATGGACGACCTCAAAATCAACAACGCCGCCTTCGGCTTTCTCTCTGGGCTAAGCTTCGCGCTGTTCTACGCCACACTCGGCATCCCCATCGCGATGCTGGCCGACCGCTTCAATCGCAAATGGATTCTGATCGCTTCGATGGCCGTATGGTCGCTGATGACCGCCCTTTGCGGCTTCGCGCAAGGCTTCTGGCAGTTGGCGGCCGCGCGCGTCGGCGTCGGCGTTGGCGAAGCCGGCGGCAGTCCGCCCTCGCACTCGATGATCTCCGATCTCTTCGCCGCCAATCAGCGCGGCACCGCGCTCGCGATCTATTCGTTGGGTGTGCCGTTGGGCACGGCGGTCGGCAATCTCGTCGGCGGCCAGATTGGCGACGCGTTCGGCTGGCGCGCCGCGTTCTATGTCTTGGGCATCCCCGGATTGTTGCTCGCGCTTTATTTCGCGTTTGCCTTCAAGGAGCCGCCGCGCGGCCACTCCGACGGCGGCGTCGCAGCCGGACCGATTCCGGGCTTGGCCGAGGTCGCGCGCTTCATGCTCTCGCAGCGCTCGCTCGTGCACACGATCGTCGGTGCGACGCTGATCACGGCAGTGGGCTACGGCGGCCTCGCCTTCACCGCAAAATTCCTGCAGTTCTCGCACGGTATGAAACTGACGACGGTTGCGAATTACCTCGCGCTCCAGACCGGCGTCGTCGCCGCGATCGGCACGTTCCTTGGCGGCTATCTCGCCGACGTTTTGGCAAAGCGCAATTTGGGCTGGAGCGCCTGGGTCGTCACTGCCGCAATCGTGCTCTCGATCCCCTTCCAACTCGGCGTCTATCTCTTGAACGACTCGACCACCGTGTTGTGGCTGATGACGGTGACGATCTTGGTGAGCGGCCTCTACCTCGCGCCCACGTTCGCGCTGGTGCAAAACCTGGTCGGCGTTCGCATGCGCGCGACCGCCGCCGCATTGCTGCTCTTCGTCATCAACCTGGTGGGGCTGGGTCTAGGCCCTCTAGCCGTCGGCCTCATCGCCGACGCTTTCACGCCGATCTTCGACAAAGACGCAGTCCGCTACGCACTCTTCGTATTCTCGATCCTAGGACTGTGGGGCGCCTGGCACTACTGGGTCGCGCCCCGCACCCTGAAAGAGGACCTCGCCCGCGCCGCCGCCGCATGAGCACCAAACTCGACCTCCTCTCCCTCGACGACACCGGCCTGACCCGCCTCTACGCCGAACGCATCGAGCCGATCTTGCGCACGCAGGAGGTCTATCGCCGGGCTGCGATGAAGACGTTCGCCTGGCGCCTTGCGCTCGTCGCGCTCGGCGCCGCGGGCGTCGGCGCAGCGATCTGGTTCTGGTCGACGGAGGTTTTCAACGGCCTCATGTTCGGCGGTGTCGCCTTCGTGGCCGGCTATTGGTTCGCCTATCAGCCGCTGGCCGCGGTCGGCACCAACGCGAAGTCGCAATCGCTGAACTCGATCGCCGACGCGATCGGCTGCACCTACGATCTCTCGGCGTTCGAGAAAGACGGCCTGCCGCACTTCCAAGAGCTGCGCTTACTCCCCTCCTGCGACCGTTCCGACTATCAAGATTGCTTCCGCGGCACCCACAAGGGCTGCGCCTTCGCATTTTATGAGGGTCACCTCGAAACCCGCCACCAAACGAAGAACGGCACCACGTGGAGAACCGTCTTCCGTGGCCAGCTCATCCGCATCGCCTTCCCGAAAAAATTTCTAGGCACCACGGTCGTCCGCCGCGACGCCGGCATCTTCAACAGCGTCGCTCGCTGGATGAGCACGATGCAGCGCGTCAACCTCGGCGAGAGCCGGCTGGAAAAGGCGTTCGAGATCTATTCGACCGACCAAGTCGAAGCCCGCTACTTGATCCACCCCGTCTTCATGGAACGCCTGCTCGCCCTTGAAACCGCGTTCAAAGGCGCGCGCTTACGCTGCGCCTTCATCGACGGCGATCTTCTTGTCGCCATCGAAGGCGGCGACAAATTCGAACTCGGCTCCATGTTCGCAAACCTCGCCGACATAGCCCGCGTTCGCATCATCGTCGCCGATATCGCCGAGGTTATGCGTCTGATCGAAGCAGTGCTGACGGCCGAGGAAGCTGTACTGCCGGCGTCCTGACAAAAAAAGCGGGCCCGGCGTTGTCGCCGAGCCCGCTTGAACAGCTGCGTAACGGCTTATTGCGCGAGCAAATCCTGTCCGTTCGCCAGGACCTTGCCGTCTTTCGTAATTTCGATATCGATGATGTAGGCCTGATCGTCTTTCGAGGACGCAGGATCGGCCTTGCCCATCGAACGCACGGCCATGACGGCACCCATGATCTGCTGGGCCAATTCGTCCTTGGGGCCGCGCTTCTGCATCGCCTTAGCCAAGGCGTCGATACCGCTGAAGCGCAACGAAATTTTGCCTTCCGGCATCATGCTTTGCGCCGGCAGATAGGTCGCAAGACCCTTGCCCGTCATCTTCGCCGTCGGCGTCGACAAATTCAGCTTGTTGAACGCGATCGCAAGCTTCGCGGCACTCATGACTTCCATGAACTTACCCGAAAGATCCATGCCGACCTGCTCGAGCGCGGCTGTGCCGGCCGTCGTGGCACTCTCGCCCTTCGCAGTGTCGTTCGCCATTTTTGCCGCCTCGGCCTGGAGTTGAGGCAGCGCGTCCATATAGATGTCCCAAAGCTTTTGCCCTGGAACGCCTGTCGCCTCGATTTCGAAAGAGGCATCCTGAATGTCGGCTTCCGGCGGCAGCAGGGGTTCTTCTTTGCTACTCTCGATGCCGCCGACACCCAACGTCATACGGACCTTGGTCGTGCCTTTGCCGTCGCCCGCAGCGCCAAAGCCGAGCGATGAATGTTTCAAATTGAACTGCTGCTTACCGTCTTGCACCATTTGAACGTCTTTGACGGAATAGACGTAGTCGATAGAGCCCATGAACTCCGGCAAGCGCTTCATGAACGCAATCATCTTCGGGTCGATCGGGCCGCCGGAGTAGACTTTGAAGATTTCCGGATTGGCGAGCGTATAGCCGGCTTCCTTGGCTGCCTTCGCCCAATCTTCGAGACGGGTCCCAGCCATTTTTGCTTCGAATCCGATCGAGCCCATCTTCATCGTGGACTTCTCGGCCGGATCCTCGACGGTAAATCCAGTCACCGCGCCTTGGTAGCTGGCGTCAAACAGGCCGCCACCCTTCGGCTCAAGTTTTCCCGACATCGCGATCTTGTCGATCTTGCCGGCGCCGGGTTGGCCGGGAGCGGAGGTCGTGATGTTCGACAATTGCATGTCCAAATCGTCGATCGTTTGGAGCTTGTCGATCCACACGCCCTTAAGCGTCTGACTGCCTATTTTTACTTCGCCTTCGACTTTCCCCGTCTTGTCCTTGACGGACATGGTGCTGGGGATCGTCGCATCGAAATTGATCTTGCCCTCGCCACCGTTGCTGAAGCGAACTTGAATCGGGTCGAGGACGGCGGTGTTGCCTTCCTTGGCCGTGAACGTCATGCGGGGCAATGTTCCGATAACCGTGCCGTCGTCCTTGGTTTCCACCTTGGCGCCGCCTTCGGCCTTTGCTGAGAACTCGGCCCCCGCCTGCGGTTTCGTCACGGCGTTGACGAACTGATCTAGACGTTCCTGGAGCTGCTTAGAATCGACGGCGGGCGTGCTTGTCGAGCCGCCGCACGCCGTCAGAAAGACGGCGAGAAACAGCGCAGGCACGAGACGCCGCGCATGGCGATTGCGGGTCATGCTAATTTTCCTTAGGTGAGAGCGGTCCTAAACCTTTGCGGCGCGGAATGTGCCGGGTGCGGGCAATCCGGGTCAAGTGCGCATGGTCACGCTAAAATCCGAGCATCCTCAAGCGTTTGCAGTGTCCACAGTCGCGAAAGCGCCAGAATCAGCAGCGGGACACAGGCCCCGGCAATGGCAATCCACAGGACGCCGCCCGTACCCACAGCATCCGCGAGCGGGCCGGCAATCAACGCACCCGTCGGAAGAGTAAGCCCCTCCACCAATTGAAACGTCGCGCCGGCGCGCGCTTGCACATCCTCGTGCAAGGCCGTTTGCCGGATGCTGACGGCAAGAATCAAAAACGCCGTCAAAAAACCATCGCCGATCAATTGCTGTGCCACCAGAAACGGCACTGCTAAGTCTCCCCGGCCCTCTGCTGCGGGAATGAGCGTGGTAGCGATCACCCAACAAGTCAGCGAAAGCACGACGGCCCGACCGACGCCAAGCGCACGGCTGAGCGGCATCGCAGCCACCGCTCCCCAAAGCGCCCCGAGCCCGCCCACGCCGATCACGATGCCCACCGTCGCGACGTCGAGTTCAAGCGTGCGCAACGCGTAGATCATGTAAATCGCCGCAAAGAACCCGCCGAACAGTCCAAATATCCCTTGCGCGAGCAGCAACGGCAGGACGAAAGGATTTTGGCGGCAGGCGCGCCACCCCTCGAATATGTCTGACAATGGATGGTGTTCCGCCGCCACCGACGGTGCCGTGTCCTCACCGGACTCGATCTGACGCATCCACCACGCCGACCAAACAAAACTCAAGGCATCGACGAAAATGGCGACGGGTGCCGTCACGGCATGAATCAAAATGCCGGCCAAACTGGGCCCGGCAATCTCGGCGACGGCTTCCGACGTTTGTAACTTTGTATTGCCGTCCACAAGCTGCCCAGCCCCGATGAGCCGCGGCAGATACGCCGACTCGGCGATAACGAAGACGGCCGTTGCCGCGCCTGTGAGCGTCGCCACGACCACGAGCTGCGTCATCGTCAGCACGTCGAATATCGCAGCCGCCGGAAGCGTGAGCAGCAATACCGCCCGCACGATGTCCATGGCGATCAGAAGCGGTCGCTTTCGCGCGCGATCGATCAAACCGCCGGCGAAAAGGGCAATAACGACGCCGGGCGCCATCGCCAGCGCACTCAATATCGAAACGGAAGTCGCGGAGGCATTGAGTAAGGAAATCGCAACGACCGGCATCGCCGTACGGCTGACGCGGCTGCCGACGGCGCTCACCGCTTGGGCGGCCCAAAGGCGCCTGAAATCGCGATGCGCCCACAGAGAGCCTGAAGGGCCGATTGCTCCGTTCACGGATTATTAGCCTTTGGATAGAGATTGAATGTGTTCACCTTAACCGCTCTTTCGCACATTTGGTTGGATACTGAAATGAAGCGTCAACCACGACGGCGCACGTTGGGCTCGGAGAGCGAAGTGGCAAGAATCTTGATTTGCGAAGATGACGACCTCTACCGTCAGATCGCCGAGGCGGCCTTCGCGGGCAGCAATCATCAATTGTTTTTTGCACACAACGGCGACCAGGCGTTGGTTAGGCTGAAAAGCGACGGCGTCGACCTTGTGATAACCGACCTCGTCATGCCCGGCAAAGACGGACTTGAAGTCATTCGCGACATCCGCGCCACGCACAATCGCATCCCAATCCTCGCCATGACCGCAGGGCTCGCATCGTTGAAAGAGCCACTGCTCGTCGCCGCCACGGCGTTGGGAGCCGACGATGTCATCGAAAAACCGTTCCGACCGGTCGCCTTGCGTCAACGCACCGAAGCGTTACTGAACAAGGTCGCAACGAAGCGCGACGAATCCGCAGCATAACGATCTGACGCCGCGCCGGGTTCAAGAACATGAACGCCAACAAAAAAACCGCCGAATTCGTCGCCGCCCCAACCCGCGATCACTCCAAGCGCCTGGCCCGCGTCTTTACGGTCTTGGTCGTCATGAACATCGTCACCGCATTGGGTGCCTTGGCGATGGGGCAGCTGACGCTCATTCTGCTCAATGGTCGCCAAGCTGAAACGACCGTTTGGAACGCGCGCATCGCCAAGCTGATGGAATTGCGCGACGCGCTTCATGCGCTCGATGTCCCCGCGAACAGCATCTTTGAGACCGGCGACGCCGCCGCTGAGCGCCGCTCTTTAGCCGAGGTAGAAGGTAAATTCGGTGCGGTTCGCGCACAATTATTCGACCTCTTGGAAGACGGCACCGACGCAGAGGCTGGAGGAACGGCGAACCACGAGCGCAGGGGCAAGGTCGTATACGAAATACGCACGCAACTGAACGCGATCCGCAATCTCGGCGAAGAGATGGCGCAACGCACGCACGTCGTCATCGACTACTTCAGTGTCGGCCGCCGCGACGAAGCCGCGCGCGAGATGGTGAAAGTCGATCGGTTGTTTTCCGACGCCGGCGTCGGCGTAACCAAGGTCATGCTTCTGATCCTCGGCGATCAGCGCAATCAGATCAATGAAGTTCACGCTGCCGCCAATCGCATTCAATCAGTACAATTGGCGTTTGGCGCTCTGATTGTGCTGCTTGCCCTTGGCAGCTTGCTCTATGCGCGCTCGACCGATCGTCTATGGAAGAGCAGTGAAATCGAACGCGCGCGCTATGTCGCCGAACTCGAGGCGCACCGCCATGAACTGCAAGATAAGATCGACCAGATTTCGAAAACCCATGCAGCTCTCGAACAGGCAAAGTTGGCAGCCGAACAGGCAAGCGCCGCTAAGTCGGCATTTCTCGCCAACATGAGCCACGAGATACGCACGCCGCTGAACGGCGTGATCGGCATGATCGACATCGTGCTCGACTCAGAGCTCAATCACGAACAGCGCGTGCAAACGGAAACCGCTCGCGCCTCCGCGGATCAATTGCTGCAGGTCATCGGCAACATCCTCGACATTTCCAAACTCGAAGCGAATTCCTTGTCGCTCGAAAGCGTGCCTTTCGACATCGTGCCGCTGATCGAAGGCGCAGCCCAAACCTTCGCTGCCAAAGCCCATGCCAAAGGGCTTGAAATCTGCATCGACATTTCGCCGGAAGCGGAAGGCGCCTATCGCGGCGATCCGACCAGGCTTCGCCAGGTGTTGCTGAACTTGATCGGCAATGCGGTCAAATTCACCCAGAAGGGTTTGATTACCATTGAAGTCGCGGCTCGCGAACATGTCGCCGGCAGTCGCCTGGTTGACATTGCGGTGCGCGATACGGGAATGGGCATGGCGCCGGACGCGCAGGCCCACCTGTTCGAGAAATTCGCCCAAGGCGACAATTCGATTACGCGCCGCTTCGGTGGAACGGGCTTAGGTCTTGCGATCTGCAAGGAAATCGTTTCCGCGATGGGCAGCTCGATCAATGTCGAAACCGAGGTCGGAAAAGGATCGCAGTTTCGCTTCGAGATTGAACTTCCCATCGCCAATTCGCCGGCCGCCGCCGACGCAACCACGCTTGCCGGCAAGCGCGCGCTCATCGTCGACGATCTGGCGCTCAATCGCGAAATCCTCTCGCGTCGCCTAAACCGTTGGCATATGCATGTCGCCGAAGTTCATGATGGCCTCGCGGCGATGATCGCCATCGACGAAGCGGCCAACGCCGGTCGACCATTCGACGTTGTACTGCTCGACCGGCATATGCCAGGTCAAACCGGACACGAAGTCGCCGAAGCAATACGCAAACTCGATAGCGGCCGGACCATTAAATTGGTGCTCTGCTCGTCGATCAGCCACGGCGTCACGGTGTCAGCAGGTGTGGGCACGCAGTTCGACGCGGTACTGTTCAAGCCGCTCGTGCAAGCGGCACTCCTCGAAGCCTTGACCGGCGTGTTCGACGAGCGGTCGCCGGTACAGGCGCAAGCCGCCAAGCGTCGCGAACTGCGATTGGCGGGGGCGAACATTCTGCTCGTCGAAGACAACGAAACTAATCTCTTGGCCGCAACGACAATGCTTGCGCACATGGGATGTTCGGTCGCGACGGCAGGCACCGGCCTCGAAGCGGTGCGCGAAGCCGCCTCAAAACCATTCGACCTGATCCTGATGGACATGCAGATGCCCGAGATGGATGGCCTCGAAGCCACGCGCCACATCCGCTCAGCCCCCGGTCCAAACCGTACGACGCCGATCTTGGCGCTGACCGCAAATGCTTTTGTGGAAGATGCCGAGCGCTGCAAGGCCGCTGGCATGAACGAGCATCTCACGAAGCCGATCCGCCGCAACACGCTCGAAGCGGCACTCCTGCGCTACATCGAACCCCGCGCGCTTGCAGCACCCGCAGCGCCATCGACCCCAGTATTGGATGCCCAGGTTTGGGCAGACCTGCAGAGCGACATGCCGCCCGAAGCGCTCAAGAAACTCGCTGCCACTTTCATAACAAATCAGGCACGCGAACTTGAAGCCTTGCGTCTTGATCTATCCTCTGGCGACCGCGAAGCGCTGCAGCGCCGTGCGCACTCTCTCAAAGGGGCGGCACGCCTGTTTGGGGCAAAGGATCTCGCCGATTCCGCGGCCGCTTTCGAGGCCTCCGCGGCTCACGTCGAACCGGTCGAAGGGGCGCATCAAATCGACGCTTTGGGGCGCCTCTTCACAGAAGTTGCGAATGAACTATCGGCGAGGCTAGCCCGCTTGTCAGTTGCGGCTTGAAAGCGGACCCATAACGGCGCTGGACCCACCGGCCAACGTCGTCGTCGGGAGTATGAACCCCTTTGCCCGATAGATGCGCCGTCCCAACTGATCGGCCGGCGTGAACCAAACGCGCACCTGGCTCCAATCGTTTTTCGGGCTTTCATCGCGCACGGGCGCACTTAGATAGATTTGTCCGTCATTCCCCCAATTGGCATGGTCCACGACGATCGTGCGCGTATCCAGGATCTGCCGAACCACCGCCACGTGCCCCCGGCGCGACGTCTGGTACCCTTTCATGACGAAAACCGAGCCTTCTTGTGGACGGCGCGAGCGCGCGTACTTCCCAGCGGCAAGACGCCACCAGTTTTTGGCGTCGCCTCTGATTTCAATTCCCGAGGCATCTCGCGCGAAGGGCACGCATTGTAGGGGACGTCCGGTGTTCAGGATTTGCGGTTGGATGTTGGCCAACAGCGCAGCGTCGCCGGTCTCGGGCTTGGGGCGCGGCGCCAGCGACGCCCACCGCCGCGAAACGGCTTGATCCTCGTCGGTCGAAATCGCCGCCAATTCCGGCGCCGTTTCGGAGCGCTGCGCGGCAAAATCGACAAGCGAAGGTGAAGACACCGCTTGAATTGTTTCGCAACCGGCAAGGCCGATGCCAGACAGAGAAAGTACCGCGATGTAATTTAGGGCTGTAGCTCTCAACGATACTCTCCCTCGACTGCAATGAAACTTCGAACCCGCCTTCGACAGGCAGCGCGGCGTTTCCTGCAGCCCTAAGCTGAGGGAGTCAACTTAATGATTGATTACCGTTAACTAATTTAACGAAATATGGGAATTTCCTGCCCACACCCCACAACATCTTGATCGCAAATTGCTACGAAACGGCAGTGGTGTGTGATTCAAATCAGCGCAATGCCACGCGCCGGCCGTCGGAGGGGTCAAGAATGAACCCCCGAACCTCATAAACGCGACCGCCGTAATGGCCCCCTGGCGCATACCAAACCCTGACTTTGGACCAGTCATTGTCGTCAGACACGTCCATGACCGGATTATCGAGGCTGATTTCGCCGGAATTCAGCCAGTTGGCATGATCGACCACGATCTCCCGGTCGCTGAGGATTTTACGGACGACGGCAACATGGCCGCGCTCGTCGCTGTCGTAGCCACGTATCACCATCACCGCTCCACGCTCCGGCTCCGACGCCCGCTCGAATTTGCCGGAGGCCTTACTCCACCATGTGCTGGCATCGCCCCACAGGCGCACCCCCGAATTGTCGCGCGCATAGGGGACGCATTGCAGCGGTTCGCCACCGCGCAAAACGCGGGGCTTCGCGCCGGGCGCGTGCCAACTCACGGGGCCGGGATCGTCGAAACTCGTGCCGCAGGCGCCCAGGCCAAGCGCCAAGACTACGATCGCAATCCGCTTGAAGGGAATGTTGGACGTCATCGAACTAACCGCCGCAGCTCAACTTGAGCGCTTGAAGGGGCGAGGTCGGGACGATCACATAACGGCGCATGGTCCAGCTCCAATGTTTGCGTAGGACCATCATGGCCCGGCCCCATTTCACGGGTCGTGCAAAACTGAAGAGAGTTTTAATTCAAACTGCAACAGACCAAGGATTGCGCCATTTCGGCGTTTCGCCCTGGTTGACGGCGCCTTAATCCAGGGTTCTGCGATAGCGCAACAGTGCCAGCGTCATCGCGGCGGCCAAAAACGCGAGCAAAGGCCATAAGTCGTTAACCATCTCGGACAGGTGATTGCCCTTCAGCATCACGCCGCGAACGATGCGCATGAAGTGCGTATTGGGCAAAATTTCCCCAATCCATTGCGCCCACTCCGGCATGCCGCGGAACGGAAACATGAAGCCCGACAACAGGATCGACGGCAGGAAAAAGAAGAACGTCATCTGCATCGCCTGCAATTGATTGGCGGCTATCGTCGAAATCGTAAAACCGATGGCCAAGTTCGCCGCAATAAACGCGGCCAGCGCCACCGACAACTCAAGATAAGATCCCAGCATCGGCACCCCGAACAAAAGACGCGCCGCGATCAACAGGAAAATGACCTGAACATAGCCCATGATGATGTAGGGCAGGATCTTCCCCGCCATCACCTCGAACGGCTGCAACGGCATCGCCAGCAGATTTTCCATCGTGCCGCGCTCGACCTCGCGCGTGACGGCCAGCGCGGTGATCAGCACCATCGTCATCGTCAGCACGACGCCCACAAGTCCGGGCACGACGTTATAGGCCGAGATACCTTCGGGATTGTAGCGCCGGTGCACGACGACCGCGAACGGGGCAGGGGTTGCGCGCAACGTCGCCAGCGCGCCCGTCAGATCGCGGTTGAACACGCTCGCCGGCAGTTGCCCTGCGGCCGAAACCGCATTGGCCGCTGCCGCCGGATCGGTCGCATCGGCTTCGATTAGCACGCTGGGCTTGTCGCCGCGCGCCAGCGCGCGTGAAAAGCCGGGCGGCACCGTCACCACAAAGGCAACGCGCCCGTTTGCAATCGAAGCCGCCGCCTCGCGTTCGCTTTTGACGATGTGCTCGACGCGAAAATAGCCGGTGTTCTCTAGGGCCCGAACGAGCGTACGCGAATAGATGCTGGGATCTTGGATGTTCAGCGCGGTGGGCAGGTGCTTGGGATCGGAATTGATCGCGAACCCGAACAGCACAAGCTGCAACACCGGAATGCCGATGATCATGCCGAACGTCAGCCGGTCGCGCCGCATTTGAATGAGTTCCTTCAGGAACACCGCCACAATCCGCGCGAGTGAAATGCCGAACATGATCTAACCCGTCATCCGTTCGCGGAACGGAGCCATCAGATGGATGAATACGTCTTCGAGACTGGGGCTTGCTTTCTCCCACGCGAACCCGGCGCGCGAACGATGCGGCGCAATCGCGCGCTCGAGCGCGGCCTCGTCCACGCCACTGACATGCAGCGTCACGCCGAACACCGACACTTGATCGATACCGGGAACGCCGTGCAATGCCGCCGCCAAGCCGCGCACGTCTTCTCCCGTGACGATCCACGTATGCAGGCCCGACCCCGCAATCACTTCGCTCACCGTACCGCGTGCGAGAACGGTGCCGTAGGCAAGATAGACGATGCGATCGCACCGTTCGGCTTCGTCCATGTAATGCGTCGAAACCAAAACGGTCAGACCTTGCGCCGCAAGCTGGTGGATCTCGTCCCAAAAGTCGCGCCGCGCCTGCGGATCGACGCCTGCGGTCGGCTCATCGAGCAACAGCAATTGCGGCCGATGCAAAATACAAGCGGCAAGGGCCAAGCGCTGCTTCCAACCTCCCGACAACGTGCCTGCAAGTTGTTTCTGCCGCTGCCGCAACCCAAGCCGTTCGATCGCTTGATCGACAGCGGCGCGTCGATCGGGCATCTCGTAGACGCGCGCGACGAAATCCAAGTTCTCGCGGATCGACAAATCCTCGTAGAACGAAAACTTCTGTGTCATGTAACCGACATTGCGCTTGATCGCCGCACTCTCGCGCCGGATGTCGTAGCCCAGACAGGTGCCGGCGCCGCTATCGGGCACCAGCAGCCCGCACAACAAACGGATCGTCGTGGTCTTGCCGCTGCCGTTGGGGCCCAAGAACCCCCAAACCTGGCCGCGCGGCACTTGAATCGAAAAATTGTCGACGACTTTCCGGCCGCTGAAACTCTTCGTCAGCTCTGCAACGTCGATGGCGAGCGCCGCCGTCACGGCAAGGTCACGTCGACAGGTTGGCCGGGGCTAAGCCGCCCCGCGCGCGTTGGCACGGCTTCCACCATCCACACCAGTTTCTCGCGCGAGCCCACGCTATAGATAACCGGCGGCGTAAATTCTGCGTCCGAGGCGATAAACGTCACGCGCGCCTTCAAACCTTCGCCGCAGCCGTCGCAACGAACGCCAACCTCGCGTCCGATGTTCAAGGACGCGCGCGCGGCTTCGGGCACGAAGAACCTGATTTTAGTGTTGCCCGGCGGAAGCAGCGAAACCACCGCGCCGCCCGGCGATACGAATTCGCCCGTGCGCCGCAAAACATCTTCGATCCGCCCGTCGACTTTGCTCAAGATGCGCCGCTGACTGAGCGCGTACGCGGCACGCTCAAGCGCAGCCTTCGCCGATGCGACGTTGGCATCCGCAGCTGCAATCTCGTCCTGCCGCGCTCCTTTGCGCGCCTGCGCCAGGTTAGCCTCGCTCTGTTTCACTTGCGACGCGGTCACGTCGCGCTGCGCTCGTTTGGCGTCGAGCGCCGCCTGCGACGCAAATCCTTTGCCGTTCAGATCTTGCGTTCGCCTGAGATCGGTTTCCGCCAACGCCAGTGACGCGCGCGCCTGCGCCAACGCGGCTTCGATCGCGGCAATTTCGTCGCTGCGTCGACCCTTTTTGGCATCGGCGAGCTGGGCTTGCGCCTGATTCAATTGCGCCAGTGCTTGGTCGCGTTGTGCCGTTTGCGTTTCGGCGTCGAGCACGAACAACGCATCGCCCACTTTGATTTGCGCACCGCGTGTGACCAGCACCTGCGTCAGCCAACCGCCTTCGGGCGCAGCGACGGTGACGTATTCGCCCTCCGCATAACCATTGGCGGTTTGCGCGCTTTGCTTTTGGCATCCAGCGAGCAGCGCCGCCAAGATCGCCATGGTGAGAATTTTGCCCCTCATTTTTCCTCCTCGCGCGCGAGCCCCCGCAGAAAAGTCGCGATGTGCTGATCGATGAAAGCTTGCGCGTCGAGCTGTGTGTCGTCGAACCGCTCGAACGTGGTGCGCCAAATTGCGACGAAGAGAATGGGCGCAATCGCCGCGAAGGCCGCGCGCTTAGCGTCAACGTCGCGAAACTGCCCTTGCGCAATTCCTTTGGCGATAATGCCGCTTAGCATCTCAACGCCGCGGCTGATCACTTCCTGCCGGTAGGTCTCCGCGATCCACGGAAAATTGCCGCTCTCGCCGATGACCAGGCGCGGAAATTGAATCATCACCGGATCTCGGATCATCGCGCCGAACAATTGCAGGACACTGCGCAATGTCTGATCCGCCGGGCCGGCATCTGCTTCGGCAAGTTTTTCGAAGCCTTCAATCCGCGCCACGGGTATCGCTTTGATCAACGCCCGTAGAATGGCTTCCTTGCTGTCGTAGTAGAGATAGACCGTGCCCTTGCTGACGCCGGCACGCGCCGCGATGTCTTCGAGCCGCGCTGAAGCAAAGCCCTTTTCAGCGAAAACGCCGACGGCCGCATCCAGCAATTCGCTGGGCCGGGCCTCCTTGCGCCGTTTCCACTTCAGAACAGTCATTGGCGAGGCCCAAAATAAATAACTGACTGGTCATTTATTATCATCTCTCGCGGACGTGAACAAGATTAACGGCCAATAATTTCTCCGACATAGTTAAGTGGTTGAATTAATTGAAGATTATTTGAAACCACGAGAGCCATGCGCGCACCGCAGACCTATCATGCATTCTGTGCAGTTGAATTCACAGTAGTGCAAACTACATACTAGTCATCGAACAACGCCTACCGCCGGTCCGCAGGACCCCTCGCCCCGCCAGGGTGGACCGGACTCAAGAATAAGGAGAGACAACAATGAAATCGTTCACCGTTTTGCTCGAATGGTCGGCCGTCGCGATCACGCTTTACACCGTCCTTGCGATCGCCATGCCGGCGCAGGCTCTGGCTGCGCTCGTCTAAGCCCCCAAAGAATTCAACGCCCCGAATGGCAATCCGCAGCAGGGCGGCCCAAATCAGGAAACAGGAGAATGAAAATGCAAACTTTTACCGCCTTTGTGCAGATTTCGGCGATCGTGATCGCTCTTTACGTCGGCTTTTCCGCTTTGACGATCGGCATGTTCGCTTAAACCGATGACGTTTCTAACAAGCGGGGGCCGCGCCGGATCAAAAGGCGCCGGGCCCCGTTTTCATATTGCACCTCGGCGAGGACTGAGTGTCCACCGCGCTGACACAGATGGCGCAAATCGAGCGGCGCCAGCGCATCGGTGACGATGACAGCGAGTAGCAGCCCGTCCCCCATCCCCCGCAACGCCTTTTCGGTCAGCAAAGACGGCAAGGGGCACTTGAGCCCTGTGAGATCGAGCTCGCGCGCACCGTCCCAACTCACATTGCTTGGCTGCTGTGCCATGGCTTCCGCTTGACCGTTTTATCTGCCCCGCCTATGTCGCAAGGCCGCACGTCACAACGTTGCATGAAAGAGCTGCCGATCGCACCTCTGGAATGGGCGTATCCACCGCTGGCGGAGCCGAAAGGGGAAACGTTCAGTGGGATTCTTCGAACCCGTCGCACGCGAATTTCGCGTTTTGGGCAGTATGCGCCGCCTTCTGAAGCGCGCGGGTAGCCTAAAACCGAATTCGCCCAAGACGCTGGCCGATATCATCGAACACTGGGTCGCCACGCGTCCCGACAATGTCGCGATCTGGTTCGAGGACAAGAGCTACACCTATCGCGACTATGACACCCATGCCAACCGGTACGCGCGCTGGGCTCAATCGCTCGGCCTCAAGCGCGGCGACGCCGTTGCGCTATTGATGGAAAACCGCCCCGAATATCTGTTTGCGTGGACTGGTCTCATCAAAATCGGCGTAACGGTGGCGCTGATCAACACGAACCTGCGGGAACGCGCACTCGCGCACAGCCTCTCGATCTCGGGCGCAAAGCACCTGGTGATGGGCGCCGAGCTCGCAGACAATTACGCCTCCGCCACCGCTGACATGCAAGAAAAGCTCGCGGTCTGGACGACCGGCGGCCTGATTCAAGGTACGGAGAACCTGGACGCCGCCTTAGCCGCGCAATCGGGTGACACCTTGCCCAAGAACGTTCGCGCCGGCCTAACGGCGGGCGACAAGTGCTTCTTCATCTACACCAGCGGCACCACCGGCCTGCCCAAAGCGGCGAACATGAGCCACCTGCGCATCCAATCGATGATGCATAGTTTTGCCGTCGCAATGAAATCGACCGAACGCGACCGCATGTATGTCGTGCTGCCGCTCTATCATTCCGCCGGCGGCGTCTGCGCGATCGGCTCCACGCTGACCGTCGGCGGCTCAGTAATCTTGCGCCGCAAGTTTTCCGCTACGCAATTTTGGGACGATTGCCACAAATACGGCGCGACGCAGTTCCAGTATATCGGCGAGCTCTGCCGCTATCTTCTCAACACACCGACCCATCCGCTCGAACGCAAACACCAACTCCGCGTCGTCATGGGCAACGGTTTGCGCCCTGAGATCTGGCCGGCCTTTAAAGCGCGCTTCAAAATTCCGCGCATCATCGAGTTTTACGGCGCCACGGAAGGCAACGTCGCGCTCGTCAACTTCGACGGCAAAATTGGCTCCGTCGGCCGCATCCCGAGCTACCTGCGCAACGCTATTCCGACGCGCCTTGTGCAATTCAATATCGAAAAAGAAGAACCCGTGCGCGGGCCCGACGGCTTTTGCATCGAATGCAAACCGGGCGAGCCGGGCGAAGCGATCGGCAAAATCGACGAAGAGCGCGGCCGCTTCGAGGGCTATTCGAAGGGCAGCGACACCGAAAAGAAAATACTGCGCAACGTCTTTCAAAAGGGCGATGCCTGGTTTCGCACCGGCGATCTCTTGAAACGCGACAAGACCGGCTATTTCTATTTCATCGACCGCATCGGCGACACGTTTCGTTGGAAAGGCGAAAACGTCGCCACCAGCGAAGTCGCAGAGGCGATCTCGGTCTATCCGGGCATCAAGGAAGCCAACGTCTACGGCGTGCTCATACCGGGCACGGACGGACGCGCCGGGATGACAGCCCTCGTCACGGCGCAACCGCTTGATTTGGTAAAATTCAAAGTCCACCTCGAAAAAAACCTAGCGGCCTACGCGCGTCCGATCTTCTTGCGTCTTCAGGGCGAAATCGAAGTGACGGGCACCTTCAAGCACCGCAAGGTGGAGTTGGTAAAAGAAGGCTACGATCCGCGTACGGTGAAAGATCCGCTCTTCTTCCTCGACCCCGTCGACAGCCAATACGTGCCCCTGACGCCGGAGCTCCACGATCGCATCGTGTCGGGCGAAATCCGTCTATAGATTCCATCTAGGACCGCGAGAGTCCTTGCCCGCGCACGACATCTCGACCGACCCAACCGGCATCGCGCTCGTCCATCGCTGAATATTGCAGGAGAGCGACCGGGCCAAAGGACTCCCGCGCGAGGTCGTCGAGCGCCCGCCGGGAGCGCCGGCATCCTGCAGCATGATGCCGACGCTCCCAGCGAGTTCTACTCCGCGGCGCTTTTCTTATCCTTCGCCGCTTGCTCGATGGCGTGCTTCTGGATCGTCTGCATCGCAGCCCCCATGGCGGCGCCGATATACTTCTCCGAATTGGTACCGGCGTCGTTATAGCTGTCGACGCGATTGACGTTGACGTTGTTGATGACCGGCGTCACGTGGCGCTGCCACAGCTCGTACGACTTCTTCGTGTTCTCGAAGTTCGCCCAATTATGCGCGAGCTGCAGGAAGCAACCGAACTCGCCTTGTTTCGCCTGCAACCGCTTGATCTGCGCGATGGCGTCGTCCGGCGTACCGACGACGATGACGCCGTCTTTGATGCCTTGCTCCAACGGATCGATGCTGCGATCCGTGTTCGGGTTGATCGGGCTGATCTTGGCAAAATACTCGGCCCATCTGTGGAAGCCGAACTTGATGTTGTCGATCGCTTGTTGCTTGGTCTCCGCGATATGCAGCGGCCCGACAAGGCGCAGCTTCTCCGGGTCCATCTTGCGCCCGTTCTCGGCCGCGACCTCGTTCGCGATCTTCCAATTGATCCCCAGCGCGTCGTAACCGCCGGTCTGCGTCGCGGCAACGCACAACATGCCGAAGCCGTGACGACCCGCAAGCTTACCGCCCGACGGCGTCACGCTAGAGGCGACGCAAACTTCGGGATGCGGCCAGGTATAGGGGCGCAATTGCGAGATGGCGTTCGACAGCGTGAACCACTCGGTCTTTTTCGTCACGCGCTCGCCGTTGAACAGCTTCAAGATCACCTCGATCGCCTCGACCATGCGCTCGCGTTGCGTGTTCGGATCGATCCCCATCTGAAAGGCGTCCGACGGCAACAGCCCGGGTCCAACGCCAAACATCACGCGCCCGCGCGTCTGATGATCGAGCTGGATCATGCGGTTCGCAACCGTCAGCGGATTGTGATAGGGCAGGGAAACGACGCCGGTGCCGAGTTTGATGCGCTTCGTACGTTCCGCGGCCGCGGCGATAAAAAGTTCTGGCGACGCGATGATCTCGTAACCCGCCGAATGGTGCTCGCCCACCCATGCCTCGTCGTAGCCCAAACGGTCCAGATGCTCGATCAATTCGAGGTCGCGGTGGATGCAAAGCGTCGGGTCTTCGTCGACCGGATGAAACGGGGCCAGGAAGATTCCGTTACGGAGTTTGATGGTCATGCGAGCGTTCCTTAGGGAGTGTTGTTGCCAATAACGATGGCTGGAACCCTTGCACATTGTCGGGCTATTGTCATCGCCAACAGCCATTCGACAACCGTAAGGAAACCTTCATGCGCGCCGCCGTCTTTAAGGGAACAGGCAATCCGCTCGTCATTGAAACCGTAGCGAATCCGCAGTGCGGACCGACCGATCTGATCCTGAAGGTAAAGAACTGCGGCATCTGCGGTTCCGACTTGCACATGACCGAAGCGACCTCGATTCAGCCGCTGCCCTCGGGCGCCGTGATGGGTCACGAGTTCGCCGGCGAGATTTACGAAGTCGGTTCCGCTGTCAAAGGCCAATGGAAAGTCGGCGAGCGCGTCGCGGGTTTCCCCTACATCTACTGCGGCGAATGCGCGGGCTGCCGCAACGCGGGCTCAGGCTTCGGCGTTTGCGAAAAGGGTGTCGGCGTCGGCCTCGGTCAAAGCCACGGCGCCTACGCGGAGTTCGTGCGCATTGGCGCGACCGGCGCGCATCGCTTGCCCAGCATGGTCAACTTCCACGAAGGCGCGATGATCGAACCGCTGTGCGTCGGCCTGCACGCCGTCGACAAATCCAATATGGAACGCGGCGCCACGGTGCTCGTCATCGGTGCGGGCCCCGTCGGTCTCTCCGTGATGCTCTGGGCGAAATTCCTCGGTGCGCGTCACGTCATCGTCAGCGACAAGGCCGAACTGCGCGCCAAGATGGCGGCCCGCTTCGGCGCCACAGACGCCGTCGATCCCTCGAAGGCGCTGATGCCGCAAGTCGAAGCGATCGCGGGCAAAGCCCCCGACATTATTTTCGAATGCGTCGGCGCGCCGGGCCTCATCAACGAAACGATGATGATGGCCCCGCGCAACTGCAAAATCGTCGTCGCCGGCGTCTGCCAACAGATGGACATGATCCTGCCGCTCGTCGGCGTGGTAAAGGAATTGACGCTGCAATTCGTGCTGGGCTACCGCCCCGCCGACTTCGACTATGTGATTGATATGATTGCCAAGGACCGCGTCGACGTCGAACACATGATCACCGACGTTGTGACGCTTGACCAGTTGCCCGCGGCGTTCGAGGCCCTGCGCAAACCCGTCCATCAGTGTAAGGTGATGCTCGAAAACTGACGAAAGCCGGTGCGGCGATGGAAGACATACCCTTTATATGGGCGGACGTGCCGGGGCACGTCTCCTATCTCCTCATCGCGATCTCGTACTATTTGACGAACATCTATTGGTTGCGCGTCACCGCCGTCATGGGTCTGACGCTCGAAATCGTCTACTTCCAAATGTCGGGCGGGTCGATGCACGCGGGCATCGCTTGGGACATCGTCTTCATCGCCATCAACGCCTATCAAATTTATTGGATCGTCGCCGAGCGGCGTAAGTTCGCGCGGATGGAGCATGCGCATCTCTTGCGTCAAGGCGTCTTCGCCGGCTTCAGCGACGCGCAACTTGCGCGCTTGGTCACTGCGGGCACTTGGCGCCTGCTTGAGCACGGCACCATACTCACCCGCGAGGGCGAGCCCGTGCGCGAACTCGCATTGATCTGCAACGGCCAGGCCGCCGTCGAAACCCACGGCAACGTCGTCGCCCACCTGCGCGGCGGCGCCTTCGTCGGCGAAATGGCGTTCGTGTCCGGCAACCCGGCCTCGGCGACCGTTACCGTCGAACACACGATGCGCGCCTTCATCTTCGACATGGAAAAACTGCGCAAACTCGTCGAAAAGGACGACCTCGTCGCCGTCGCCATCCACCGCGTCATCGGCCGCGACCTCGCGCAGAAACTTCAAGTGCGCAACGACGAGACGGCCTCGAGCGCGGCGGCCTAG
Source organism: Alphaproteobacteria bacterium (assembly GCA_021413465.1). GTDB lineage: Bacteria > Pseudomonadota > Alphaproteobacteria > Micropepsales > Micropepsaceae > SZUA-430. The sequence goes on from JAIOQG010000041.1 coordinate 24,268, forward strand.
GGACCGACAGCCGCATCCGGCAACGCGCGCCAAGCGCGCGCTTGTTCGAACCTGCGCACCTGTGCGGGGCGCTCGCCCGCGCCGAACACCACGGTCGCTGGAACGGCGCTCGACCATGCGGGCCAAGCGTCCAACGTCGACGCGTGCGGCTTGCCGCTATGCGCAAACGAAGTCCACGCCTGCATCATCGCCTGGCTGATGGCATCGGCCTGCGGGCCTGTGCCGAAGAACATGTCGGCACCTTTCATGCTGTAGGACCCGAACACAAATCCAAGCTCCAACGCATGGCACGCGCCGAACGCGCCGCCCATGGCTGGTGACCGCCAGTCGAAAACATATTCGTAGACCGGTGCGTGGCTTGCCTGCGACGCCAGCAAGCGCGACGTCGGCTCGCGAAAAACGCGGTTCGTCTGCAGCGAGACATAGCGCTCGTAAGGCGATCCGTCCGGCGCCGCTGCCAGCAAACTCGCCGTCGCATCGCCGAACATGCGCTGCGCCCAGCGCTCAAGCTTGCCTTCGTCCATCGCATGCATGGACGTGTCCATCGCGGTGTAGAGCTTCCATTCCTCGCTCGTCGTTCCCGCGAGCAGCGCAACTCCGCGCGCCGCGCCGCCACGCACCGCATCGATCGGCGGTTCGTGCAATACGTTGCCGTCGATTGCCGGCTGGAACGCCAAGCCGCCGAGTTTGTGCGGATCGTGCTTCGTGTCCACCTCGCTCACCAGCGCCGTTTGCGCGGCCAGCAACGCCGCGATCGGCGTCGCAAGCAAGGCTGCGGTGTCGTTCGCCTTCACGCCCAGATGATGCAGAAACACGTCCGCGATACGGTCGGCATGATCTGGCGCGTGCCCGATATGCGCCCCGCCGCTTTGCGAAATCGCCTTGTGAAAAAGGCCGCGTGCTTTCGCACTGCCGAGCAGCGCGCCGACACTCATGCCGCCCGCGCTTTCGCCGAAGATCGTGACGTTGCCGGCATCGCCCCCGAATGCTGCGATGTTGGCGCGAACCCATTCCAGCGCCGCGATTTGATCGAGCAGACCCTCGCTCCCGCCCGCTTCGATGCGTCCGTCGGTGATCCCGGTCAGACGTAGAAAGCCGAAACTGCCCAAGCGATAGTTGATCGTCACGACGACGACATCGCCGGTTTGCGCCAGCGGACCGCCGCTGTAGAGCGGTACGCTGCCCGCACCGTTGATGAACGCGCCGCCGTAAATCCAAACCATGACCGGCCGCTTCGCGCCGTCGCAAGCAGGCGTCCAGACGTTCAAGAACAGGCAATCCTCGCTGAGATCCGGATCGCCCTTCGAACCGCCGATGAGTGCCGCCATCGCCGTCGGATTCTGCGGCGCAATCGCGCCCGCCACCCGCGCGGCACGAACGCCCGGCCACGCCGCGACGCGCTCGGGCGCCGCCCAGCGTCTCGCCGTCGCGAAAGGAATGCCCTTGAACACGCAAACCGCATGCTTGCGCTCCCCCTCAAGCTTCCCGCTCGGCGTGTCGATGATGACTGGAATAGATTCTGGCGCGTTCATATAAAACTCCTTAAGCCGGCATCACCCAAAACCCGGCACGCGGGAAATGCACGACGACATCTCCCACCAGCGGGTCGTGGCGTTTGATCGCAATTTCCTGCGCGTTTGAAAACACGATCTCTCCCACGACGGGGTCGCGGCCGTAGTCGTCCGGCATGACGCTCACGCTGTCGCCGGGCTTGCGCCCATTGGGATCGTGCGGGTCGGCGAGCACTTTCGCTTCCGAGGTCGCCTCCTTCGCGATGCGCAAGGCTTCCTTGGACTCCATCGCCGTCGCCGTCCCGTGGCCCAAGGCCTTCACCCGTTCGTACCACGCCTCGACTCGCGGAAATTCCTTGAGCAAGACATCGGCCAGCTGGGGCAGGGGCGCCTTCAAGAACCACAGATTCATATAGCAATGCGCGTCCGTCACCGTCGGTTTGCTGACGCCCGCCGCTTGCGACAGGAACGCGCGCCCGTCCTGCAACTGCGCATCGATGAAGCCGACATGCGCGCGCCATTGATCCTTCATGAGGGGCGCGGCGGCTTTCATCTGCTCGTAGTTGAACGGCCGCTCCGGAAACAATTTCTCCCGATCCTTCTTGAATGCCTCCGGGATCATCGGCCCGATTTCGCCGAAGATCAGTGGCACGGTCGCCTGAAACAGCGGCCGGTCGGCCCAGAACGCGACCGCGAAACTCAAGCCCGCGTTCGGCATGATCGGCGGATCGGGAAAGCGCCGCTCGATCTCGCGCAGGATGATCTGCGTATCGCAGAAAATATCCGCGCCGATCTGCATCACCGGCGTCTTGCGATAGCCGCCGGTCAGCGGCATCAGATCGGGCTTGGGCATCATGTTCGGAATCTCCACCGAACGCCATTTCATGCCCTTCATCCCGAACACCACGCGCACTTTTTCGGAGAACGGCGACGTCGGGTAGTGATGGAAAATGATGTCGTGTGTCATTCAATGGAACTCGTTTGAGAAGCGGATGGTATCGGCCTTGATGCCGTCGAGCACGACGTCGAGCCCGCCGGACCGGATCATCCATTCGAGCCGGTGGTCGCGGTATTCGCGCTTGAACAGGCGCTGTCGCACGGCCTCGCCGACCATCGCCATGCCTGCGATCGAGTCCTCGGCGGCCTTTGCGGTTTTCGCAACGGATTCGCGCGCGTTCGCCCGTGCCTGCCAGCGTCCAAGTTTCGACGTCGCCGACGGCCCCACGCCCAAGCCGGTCGAACCGTTGATGTAAGGGATCACCGACAAATCGGCCCAGCCGAACGTCTCGCCGCAGAACCACGCGCTCTCGCCTAAGTGTCGTTCAAGCCACGCATAGAAGGCACGCGCTTGACCCGCGGCCCGTGCCTCGATCACGCGCGCCTGTTCCCCTTCCGCGCGCTTGAACCAGCGGATTTCGCCCAAGCCCCAATTGATCGGCTCGTAATGCGTATCCATCGCCTCTTCGATCATCCGCGCCTTCGCACGCAGCTTCGCGTCGCGCGGCAGCAGCGGCGGGGTGGGCCAGCGGTCTTCGATATATTCGAGAATGACGGTCGAATCGAAGATCGCGAAATCGCCCTCGACCAGCGCCGGCACTTCCGCGCGCGGATTGGCCTTCAGGAAATCGGAATCCGCATGTCCGGTACCGATGGCCGTCGGCATTTTCAATTCGAAGGCGACGCCCTTTTCATAGAGCGCGATTTTGCATTTCTGAGCGTAAGGGCTGAGCGGATGCTCATAGAGAATGACTGAGGACATGGTGTTTCGATCTTGGGGGTGATGGGCTGAATGGCGTAGACTTCGCACTATAGAGCGAAATCGCCGGCGAACGGGAACACCGATGTCACTATTTGGCCTTCAATCGGCAGCCTTCGACAAATCTTCGACCCGCGGCGCCGTTCGCGTGCGCCCCCTCGTCGGACAAGATCGCACCGCCTGGAACGCGCTGTGGAAGGGCTACCTCGAGTTCTACAAGACGGAATTGCCGGCCGCGCAATACGATCTCACGTTCGGCCGCTTCCTCAATCCGTCCGAGCCGATGTTCGCCTATCTCGCCGAACGCGACGGCACGCCGCGCGGCCTCGTGCACATTATCCTGCACCGCTCGGGTTGGCTTGAGGGTCCGGCTTGCTATCTACAGGATTTGTTCGTCGATCCCGGCGAACGCGGCACCGGCATGGGCCACGCCTTGATCGAGCACGTTTATGACGTGATCCGGACCGCCGGCGGCAAGAAAGTCTATTGGCTCACGCACGAATCGAACGCGACCGCGCGCCAACTCTACGACCGCGTCGCAACGAATGCGGGTTTCATCCAATACGCCAAAAACCTCTAAGCGCTACTGCTCCCTGAACGCGGCGAGCAACGGCACGCGCGCCGCCCGCCAAGCGGGAAACACGCCGCCGGCAAAGCCGATGATCAGCGACAAAAACACGCCCTGCACCACAAGTTCCGGCGTGAATTTGAACGAGAACACGACCTGCGTGAAGTTGCTCCCCAGCGTCGATGCGCTGATGCCGTCGAACAAGAGATACGCGAACAGCGTGCCAACGACCCCGCCGATGGCGGACAGCAGAAGAGATTCCGTCATCGTCCCGACAAAGGCGGGCAACCCGCCGAATCCGATCGCGCGCATGGTCGCGATCTCGCGCATGCGGGCGTCGACCGACGCGTACATCGTATTGAGTGCACCCGCCAAAGCGCCGAACGACATCGCGATCGCCAGCGGCCACCCCAGATACAAGATCAAATCGCTGATGCCGCGGCTTTGGTTCGCGTAGAACTCGGTCTCCGCTTTGACGTCGAGCTTCAGCCGCGGATCGGCATCGGAGAATGCGAGCAACTCTTTCAACCGGTTCGGGTCTTCCATGCGCGCGCGCACCGTCTGGACCGAACTGCCGCGGCGATAAAGACCCTGCAACATGGCGATGTCGGACCAGATTTCGGATTCGAACACCGATCCGCCCGCCTCGAACTCGCCGACGACTTTCCAATTTTGCGAAGCAAGCCGGATCGTGCGTCCAAGCTCGAATCCTTTGAATTGCTTCGACACCGCGCGCCCGACGACAAGCTCCGCCGTGCCGCTTTGGAACATGCGTCCGGCGGAGATCTTGATCCCGCGCCGCACGTTGACCGCGTTCGGGCCCACCCCGCGCAGAGGCAAGTTCGCTTTCGTGCCGCTCGACTTCTTGATGCCGTCGACCACCGAGTACATTTCGGCCGACAACAGAGCCTTGCCGTCCGGCCCCTTGGCGATGCCCTTGGCTTCTTCGATCAGCTGAACTTGTTCGCGCGTGATGATGGAATTGAGTTCCCCGCCGCCGCCTTTGCGCAGGAAAATCGCGACGTCCGGCGATCCGGTGCCTTTGACGGTCGAGCGAAAGCCGTTCGACATCGCAAGAAACGATAGCAGCACGCCGGTCGCGATCCCGACCGCGACGACGGTCGAAATCGACGTCCACAAGCGGCTCGGAATCGAGCGCAGGTTCATCGACGTGACCGCGTTGATTTGGGCGAGTGTGCGAGCCATCGGCCTACTTTCTCCCCAGGGCGGTCACGACGTTGAGATTCATCGCGCGCAACGCCGGCAAGAGTCCGGTCAGCAATCCCAGCGCCACGATGATCCCCACGCCGATCAACGCGGTGACGGGAGAAAACGCCATCACGCCGAACCGTCCGCCGGACACGGCCGCCAATCCGATCGAGGCCGCATAGGCGGCGCCGAGCCCAAGCAGGCCGCCGATCGACGCCAGCAACAGGGACTCGCCGATCACCAATCTGAAGATACTGTCGGCCGTGAATCCGATGGTCTTGAGAACTGCGATTTCGTTCGTGCGCTCGCGCACCGTCAGCATCATCGTGTTGCCGACGATCAGAAGAATGGTCCCGAACGCCGCGCCGACCACCAGCAAGATGATAAATCCGACGTCGCCGAGCTGTTCGGTGAAGGCCTTGTTGAAGGCTTGCTCTGTCTTTGTCTCGGTCTCGAACGGCGAGTTCGCGAACATCGCATCGATGGTGCGCGAGATGCGCTCGTTCTCCTTGGGACTCTCGGTCCGCAAGATCAGCCAACCGATCGTGTCGCCGCCGAAGCTGCGCGTTTGCTTGAAATACTCGTAGTGGAAGGCGACGAAGTTGACGTCGACCCCCGTGCTGCCTGGCGTCATGATGCCCGCGACGGTGAAGTCCCAGGTGTCGGAACCGTCGACCTTGCGGAAGATATTGCTCTTGATCGGAATGCGGTCGCCGAGCTTCCAGTTGAACTGCTTGGCAAGCCCTTCGCCGACGATGATGCTGCCCCGATCGCCCAGAAACGCGGCGCGCTGAGCCGGCGGCAGAACGTATTCGGGATAGAGATCGAGATAGCTCTGCGGATCGATCGCCAACGCGACGAGAAAATTCTTCGGTTCCTGGTAATACCCGCCGAACCAGTTCGCATGGCTGACCAGCTTCACCCCCGGCACCGTCGCAACCCGCGACGCATAGGCAATCGGCATCGGCAGCGTGAAGTTGATCTTGTTGGTCACGATCAGCCGGTCGGCGCTCGCCGTATCGGCGCCGGAATTGAGCGCGTTCTGGAACGTCGCCAAAATACCGAAAATCGCAAACGCCACGAAAATCGCGAACGTCGTCAGGATCGTTCGCAATTTCTTGCGAAACAGGTTCTTCCGGATCAGCTGAAAGAAAGTCATGCGTTCAGGTCTTTCTCGCTGAACCGGCCCTTGTCGAGGTGCAAGGTGCGCTTGGCGAAGCGCGCGGCCTCCGGATCGTGGGTCACCATCACGATCGTCTTGCCGAGATCGCGGTTCAACGTTTGCAGCATGCCGAGAATCTCGCCGGCCGTCTCGCGGTCGAGGTCGCCCGTCGGTTCGTCGCACAGCAAAAGCTTGGGGTCCGACACGATCGCACGCGCGATTGCCACGCGTTGTTGCTGTCCGCCTGAAAGCTCCGACGGCTTGTGTCGCGCACGGTCCGAAAGACCGACGACCGCAAGCGCCGTCTTCACGCGTTCGCGCCGAGCTCTGGGCCCGAGTTTCGTCAACAGAAGCGGCAGTTCCACGTTTTGCGCCGCGCTCAGCATCGGCATCAAATTATAGAATTGAAAGATGAAACCGATATTGGCCGCACGGAATGCCGCAAGCTGGTTCTCGCTCAGATTGTCCATGCGTTTGCCGTCGAAGTTGATCGTCCCTTCGCTGGGCCGGTCGATGCCGCCGAGAAGGTTGAGCAACGTCGTCTTACCCGATCCCGACGGCCCCATGATCGCCGCGAAATCCTGGCGCGGTATCGTCATGTCCAAATGTTCGAAGATCGGCACGCTCTGCTTGCCGCGCTTGTAGCGCTTGCCGATTCCCTTGAGGACGATCAATGCCTCGCTCATTGCGGCGTTCCTTGGCTGGCGGGAGCGGGCGCAGGTGTCGCCTTCGTCGCGTCGTCGAAGAATTCGACCTTCGCGGCCATCTCCGGCAGAATGCGCGGGTCCTTCGCTTCCAGCGCCACGCGCACCTTGACGGTGGCCTTGTCGCGATTGGCGGTCGGAATGATGGCCGCAACCGAGGCTGGAATATTCCAGTCGGGATAGGCGTCCAGCGTCGCGCTCGCGCGTTGGCCGGGCTTCACGCGGCTGATGAAGGACTCGTTCACCTCGACCTCGACTTCGAGAGAGTTCATGTCGACGATCGTGCAGATGCCTGTGCGCGTAAAGCCGCCACCGGCCGCCGCGGGCGAAACGATTTCGCCCGGCTGCGCATCCTTCGTGGTCACCATGCCGGCGAACGGCGCGCGAATCTCGTGCTTGTCGAGGATCGCCTTGGCGCGATTCAAAGCCTGTTCCGCCGAAGCCAAATTTCCCTGCGCCTGCGCATAACGCGATTCCGTCGATGCAGCCGCAGCTTGCGCGCGCGTGTTGTCGGCCGTGCTTGAATACTCGCCGGCCTTCAAGCCTTGAATGCGCACCAGCGCCCGCGCCGCCTCCGCGCGATCGGCCTCGGCCGCGCCCAAGGCGCCGCGCGCGGACTTCACGTTGGCCTCCGCAATTTCGAGATCGATCTGGGCCAGCGTCGGATCGAGCCGCGCCAAACCCTGTCCGGCTTCGACCGACATGCCTTCCTCGACCAGAACCTCGATGATGCGTCCGGTGATTTCCGCCGACACGGTCGCGAGCCTGCGCGCCGTTACATACCCCGACGCCGACAGCACGCCG
>JAIOQG010000192.1 GCA_021413465.1 Alphaproteobacteria bacterium
TTCGCCATTGCAGGCCTACAGCTGGAACTGTCCAAAAAGGACAATCTGGACCAGTTGGAAGGTGAAATCAGTGCCGTAAAGGCCCGCTTTCCTTGGGTCGACATGGTCGTCTGCGGCGAGCTCGCGTCGTTCGGCGCCGGCGTCGACGATGCCCAACCCATGCCCGGCCCCGCCGAACAGCGCTTTCGCAAAGTCGCGCGCGACAACGGCATCTGGCTGGTCCCTGGGTCGCTTTACGAAAGCGACGGCGCCCGCGTTTACAATACGACCCCGGTCATCGACCCGGATGGCAATGTCGTCGCCCGCTATCGCAAGATGTTTCCCTTCCTCCCCTACGAACAGGGCGTCGCGGCGGGCAGCGAATTCGTCACCTTCGATGTGCCCCATGTCGGGCGCTTCGGTGTGTCCATCTGCTACGACAGCTGGTTCCCGGAAACGACGCGCACGCTGGCGTGGCAAGGCGCCGAAGTCATTATCCACCCGACGATGACGAACACGATCGATCGCGACGTCGAAATCGCCATCGCCCGCGCCAACGCCGCCACCAACCAATGCTATTTCGTCGACATCAACGTCGCGGGCAAATTGGGCTTTGGCCGTTCGGTCATCTGCGGGCCCGGCGGCGAGGTTATCCACCAAGCCGGCACAACGCGCGAAATCATCGCCGTCGAGCTCGACCTCGATCAGGTCAAAGCCGCGCGCGAACGCGGCTGGCACGGCCTAGGCCAAGTCATGAAAAGCTTCCGCGACAGCGACGTGGCGTTTCCAGCCCACCGCGCCGGCGCGGAGTCGGAAGCCATGCGCGCGCTGGGACCGCTGCGCAAGCCGGTCTCGCACCGCGATGAAATTCAAGAAGCAACGAAAACGGGCAGTCATTTGAGGATCGCAAAAACCTAGCCCGAAACCGGGCAGGGGAGACAGTTTGCGTAACAGTTCGGGGGCGAACATGAATAAGACGAATTTGGCGTTAGCGACGGTGCTGTTGGGATCGACGGCACTCGCATCGAGTTTCATCACGGCCGCAACGGCCCAAGACGCGCCGGCGGCAACGGCGCCGGCGGACGCGGCGAAGAAGGACAAGGTCGAAAAGGTCACCGTCACCGCGACGCGGCGCCTGAAGAACATCCTTCAAGTGCCCTACAACATCTCTGCGATCTCGGGCAGCGACGTCGACGCGCGCAAGATCCAAGACAACACCGAACTGCTGCGCGCCATTCCCGGTGTCTCGGTCGTCGACAAGGGGCAACGCAACAACGGCGTCGTCACCACCATCCGCATCCGCGGTCTGAACGTCGACAGCTCCATCCTTGGCGACTACGCCGTCTCCGGCGTTTCGCCGGTCTCGACCTATGTCAACGACACGCCAATCTTTGCCAACATGCTCTTCACGGATCTTGACCGCGTTGAAGTGCTGCGCGGGCCGCAGGGCACATTGTACGGCTCTGGCTCGCTCGGCGGCACGGTGCGCTATATCACGCGCGCGCCCGTGCTTGGCGAGTTCGAAGCTTACGGTTCGGGACATGTCTCCCAAACCGAAGCGTCGGAGGGTACCAATTACCAAGTCGACGCTGTCATGAACGTGCCGTTGGGTGAGACCGCCGCCCTGCGCGTCGTCGGCACGCGCCGTTATTTTGCCGGCGTGACCGACTATCGCAACGTTTACGATCTCGATGCGAACGGCAATCCGGTGGCGCCGCTCGGACTTGCGAACCCGGCAGCGAGTTATCACGTGGTGGAAGACGCCGATAAATACGGCCTCTGGTACGGCCGCGCGGCATTGTTGTGGGAGCCTGCAAGCAATTTCGATTTGACGCTGAGCTATGCCCACCAGTCGGACGACATCGACGGGCGCTTGGGCCAAACGCGCGGCAGCGACGGTTTCGGCGTGCCGTACGGCGAACATCAGTCGGGCTCGGTGCAGCTCGAGCCCGCGACGCGCGACGTGGATATTGTCGCACTCGAAGCCAATTTGGATCTGGGTTTTGCCACGCTGACGTCCAGCACGTCGTGGTACGACCACAGTGGCGACAGCACGAGCGAAAACACCGGCTTCTACGCCAAGGCCGGATTCCTCGCGTCTTACTTCAATTATCCGCGTCCCATGGCGTCGGCGATCCGCACCTACACCGACGAGTCGACGATTGAAGAAATCCGCTTGGTTTCCAACGGCGACAACGTCGTCGACTACCTCGCCGGCTTCTACTACCAGGATCAAACCCGCGACTCGACGCAAGTCAGTAAGCTCAGAGGCTTCAAGCGTTGGTATGACAACGTCTGTCTGCCGAATGTCTTATGCTCGGGGCCTTTTCCTCTGACAGTGACAGGCGACGTAGACTTCGACTACAGCCGTGCGGAGAAGTTTACCGACACGGCCTTCTTCGGCGAATTGACCTGGCACATGGCGCCGACGGTCGAGTTCACCGGCGGCGTTCGGTACTTCGATAACGAAGCCACCAATAATACGCACATCGCACTGCCACTCTTTGCGGGTGTGTTCGCACCCGTAGACCCCAAGTTCAACACGAGCGAGGACGGCGTCTTGTTCAAGGCGAACCTGTCGTGGGCCTTTGCCGAAGACCAACTTCTCTACGCGCTCTATTCCGAAGGCTATCGCCGCGGCGGCACAAATGCCGTTCCGCCTCTGCCCGGCACCTTCGGGGAACTGGCCGCCTATCAAGTCTACAACTCCGACCGCTCGAACAATTACGAGATCGGCATAAAGGGTCAGACCGGATCGTTCCGTTATGGCGCGACTGCGTTTTACCTCGATTGGGAAGATCCCCAGTTGAGCACCGCGACGCCGAACTGGGGGTTCTTCGCCACCGTCAACGGCAAGTCGGCGCGCAGCTACGGCTTGGAACTCGAGGCGCAAGGCCGCTTAGGCGAGAAAGTGCGCTACGGCGCAGGCTACACTTGGGTCAATGCGGAACTAACGGAGGCATTGGCGCTCCCCGGGGTAGCTCCAGCCCTAACCGTTCCCAAAGGCACGCAGCTCCCAGGTACGCCGGAGCACAGCTTTAACGTCTTTGCCGACTACACAACGCCGATTGACGACAGCGTCATGCTGGTGCTGCGCGGCGACGGGTACTGGCAGTCCGAGACCGAGAACGCGCTTAGCGTTTCCACGCGGTTCAAAGAGACGCTTGATGCATTCAGCATTTGGAATGCGTCGGCCAGCCTCCAGTTCGAGCATCTCGACGCCACGCTATGGGTGAAGAACGTATTCGACGAAGAGGGCGTTACCGGCGACTACAAGGAAGAGTACATGGGCACCCGGCCCGCGCCTTCGGGATACTTCGGCAACGGCAACAAGCAGCTGATCGCCCTGCCGCGCACGATCGGCATTTCGCTGTCGTACCGCTATTGAAAAATAGGCCGAAGATGCCAATGGTGTCTTCGGCCATTCGTCCTGTGTCGAGCACGCTTGCGGGACGCTTTCAGAGGGCGGACTTGGACGGAACCGGCAATGGCACTGCCGTTGCTCGCAGATATTGAGCAAGCGCAGCCATCAAGCGCCGTGGCGCAGCAAAAACTGGGCGAACTCTATACCATCTGCAGCCGCCACAGCGACGCGGCGCGTTGCTTTGCCAAGGCGCTGGAGCTGGCACCCAACGACGCGGCCTGCCAGTTCAATGTTGCAACTTCATTGATTGCCGATGGCAAGATCAACGATGCGCAAAACGCACTCGATCGCCTGATCGCCCATCATCCTCAGGACTACATCGCCTACTACACGCGCGCAGGTCTGAAACGGCAAACATCGGCGAGCAATCATATCGACGAACTGCTCGCACTTCTCGCCCGCGGCATTCGCGATCCCAACGGCGAGATGTACATCTGCTATGCCCTCGCCAAGGAATTCGAAGATCTGGGCGAATACAATCGCTCGTTCCAATACCTGAAACAAGGTGCCGACAATCGCCGCCGGCGCTTGGCGTATCGCGTCGAAGACGA
>JAIOQG010000193.1 GCA_021413465.1 Alphaproteobacteria bacterium
GGCGCGGCGCGCCGGGAAGAAACCGAACACGATTCCAACGGCGGCCGAAAACGCGAAAGCAACCACCACGACCCACGGGCTGAACACAAACGGCACCCCAATCGCGTAAGCAATCGCCGCCGATCCGCCGAGGCCGATGGCGGCACCCAGCAAGCCGCCTAGACACGACAGCAACACAGCCTCGATCAAGAACTGCAACAACACATCGCGCTCCAACGCGCCGATGGCAAGCCGGATGCCGATCTCGCGCGTTCGCTCGGTGACCGAGACGAGCATGATGTTCATGATCCCGATCCCGCCGACGAGCAGACTGATCGCCGCCACCGCCGACAGCCCCGCCGTCAACAGGGCCGCCGTGGAATCGACCAAGCTTGAGACGGACTGCAAATCGCGGATCAAAAAATTGTCTTGCTCGCCCGCCCTGACCTTGCGCCGTTCGCGCAGCAGCGCGGCCAGCGATTCCTGCACCGTGTGCACCTGATCGGCCGTCGCCGCCGACAGTTGGATTTGCTGCACGTCGTCGGTGCCGGTCATCCGCCGTTGCACGGCCGCGATCGGCATCAAGATCGTATCGTCTTGATCTTGCCCGAACGTCGATTGCCCCTTCGGCGCCAACACGCCGATGACCTCGCACGACGTCGTCGTACCCAACCGGATCGAGGCCCCCAGCGGCGTCTGTTGGCCGAACAGCTCCTTACGCGGCGTCTGGCCCAAAATACAAACCGGGCGCCCGCCTCGCTCTTCGCTTTCGCTGAACGCGCGGCCGAGGCCGATCGGCCAATCGCGCACGACGAGATAAGAATTCGTCGTGCCGTTCACCGCGACTTGCCAGTTGTGCGAACCGTAGACGGCCTGTGTCTGCTTGATCGTCGACGGTGCCACCGCCGCAACGCCTTGAATTTCCCGTTCGATCGCTCTGGCATCGTCCATCTTGAACGGCGTCTGCGGCGTCGCCGGCCCCGCGCGCTGCGGCGTGAACGGCAGCACAAACAAAAGATTGCGTCCCATCGAGGCGATGTCGGCCGTCACCTTCATCGTCAAACCCTGACCCAGCGTCACCACGGTCACGACGGCGGCCACACCGACGATGATGCCAAGCGTCGTCAACAGCGACCGCAACAAATTTGCCCGCAGCTCCCGCCAAGCCAATTGCAGAGTGGTCCACAGCATTAGGCGGCACCTTTCTGTGTCGGCGCGTCCGACGCAATTTTTCCATCGCGAAAGCGGATCTGACGCCGCGCGTAAGCCGCAATGTCTTCCTCGTGCGTAACCAGAACGATCGTCAGATGGCGCGTCCTGTTCAAATCGTCCAGCAACTTCATAATTTCGTGGCTTCGCGAAGAATCCAAATTGCCAGTCGGCTCGTCGGCGAAAATGACGGCCGGCTCCGTCACGAGGGCCCGCGCAATCGCCACGCGCTGTTGCTGCCCGCCCGAAAGCTCGGACGACGTATGGTTGGCGCGATCGCCAAGGCCGACCAACTCAAGCGCGCGCAACGCAAGTTTGCGCCGGTTTGCCGACGTCTCGCCGCGATAGATCAGCGGCAGTTCCAGATTTTCCCGCGCCGTCGTGCGTTTGAGTAAATTGAAACCCTGAAACACGAACCCGATATAGTTGCGCCGCAATAGCGCGCGCTGCGATCGCGTAAGCGATTTCACATCGATGCCGCGAAACAAATAACTGCCGCTCGTCGGCGTATCGAGACAGCCCAGAATATTCATGGCTGTTGATTTGCCCGAGCCCGAAGGGCCCATAATCGCAACGAACTCGCCGTCGTTGATTGTGAAGCTGGCGCCGTCCAGCGCGCGCACCTCCGTCTCGCCCTTGCCATAGATTTTGGCGACGCGGTCGAAACGAATGAGTGGCGTGTCCGCCATGACCTTACTGCGCCGCGCGCCCAGGCTGCGCGATATCGAGTATGAACTCCTCGCCGGCCTTGACGTTCGTGCTCGTCACTTGCGTGCGCCGGCCGTCGGTTACGCCCAGCGTCACCTTGCGCGAAACCGGCTTGCCGTCGGCCCCTAAATTCCAAACCTCGCCTTTGCCGGCCGCGATGGGATCGACGGGCGCCGTTGTCGATTGCGGCACCAAAGTCGTGTCCGCCTGTGTTTGCGGAGAAAATCGCAACGCCCCATTGGGCACGGTCATCACATTTGTTGCAACCTTGACCACGATGTCGGTCGTCGCCGTCATGCCCGGCTTCAGCAAGCGCTTGCTGTTGTCAACCTGCAGCACGCCTTGATACGTCACCACGTTCGAGACCGTTTTGGCGGCATTGCGCAACTCGGCCACCTTGGCGTCGAAAATCTGGGCCGGGAACGCATCCACGGTAAACGTCGCGTCCTGGTTCAAGGCCACTTCCCCGATATCGGCTTCGTCGATATCGACCGTCAGTTCAAGTCTCGCCAGATCCGACGCGATCACGAACATTTCCGGCGTCTGAAACCCTGCCGTCACGGTCTGCCCGCGCTCCACCTTGCGATCGAGCACGATGCCGTCGATCGGCGAACGAATCACGGCCTTCGCCAAATTGGCTTCCGTCTGATCCGATTGCGCCTTTGTGCTGTTCAAAGTCGCGGCCGCAGCGTCGCGCGCCGCCAGCGCCGAGTCGAACACCGATTGCGACGCGAAACCTTTGTCGCGCAGCGCAATGGCGCGCTTCATGTCGTTCTCGGTCTTGGCAAGATTGGCCTGGGCTTGCGCCACGCTGGCGCGCGCCTGCACCGCGCGCGCCCTCAATTCGTCGGTATTGATGCGGGCAATGATATCGCCCTTTTTGACGATGCTGTTGAAGTCGACCAGAAGCTCATCGACTTTCCCCGAAACCTCGGCACCCACCGTGACCTTGTCGATCGGCTGCAGCGTTCCCGTCGCGGTCACAAGCGCCCTGATCGTGGCCACCTCGGCCTTGGCCTTCACATATTCTAGCTTCTTCGCCGGTGTCAGAAACCACCAAGCCGCCGCTGCCACAACAGTCACGGCGATCAGAATCACCCACCACCGGCGCCAAAGTGGCGAGCGCGCCCGACCGACACCAAGCGTGCGCTCAATGTCGCCGACGGTGCTCCCCATCTGCAAAGTTGTGTCGCTCATTCGCCTAAAACCGGAAAACGCGTGCCTGCCCCAAATCCAATATAGGAAACGGTTTTGCTTTGTTCAAACAAATGTTTGAAAAAGATACGTCACGTCTCGAAATAGCGTTAATGTGAGTACGGATCGACGGCATCGCGCAGACCGTCACCCAAAACATTGAACGTCAAAACAACCAGCACAACGGGGACCAGCGGGATCAGCAGCCAAGGATAAAGCTCGACCGCACTGATGTTCTGCGCCTCGTTCAGCAGCACACCCCAACTGACCACGGGTGGGCGCAGCCCGAGCCCCAGGAACGAAAGCGCCGTCTCGCCCAAAATCATGCCCGGCACGGCCAACGTGACACTCGCGATCAAGTGACCCGAAAAATTCGGCAACATGTGCCTGAACAGAACGCGCATTCGGCTTGCGCCCAAAAGCTCCGCCGCCACGACATAGTCTTCCTCACGCAGCGACAACACTTTCGCCCGCACCGCCCGCGCCAGCCCGGGCCAATCGAGCAACCCCAAAATCAGCGTGATGCCGAAATAGATCCAAATCGGCGACCATGTGGCCGGCAGCGCGGCGGCAAGCGCCATCCAAAGCGGCAACTCCGGCAAAGCCCGCAACAGCTCGATCAATCGCAATATCCCGGCATCGATCCACCCGCCCAGATACCCGGCCATCCCGCCCATCAGGCACCCAAGCACAAAGCTGATCGCGACGCCGATCAAACCGATCGTCAGCGATATGCGTGCGCCGTACATCACGCGGCTGAAAATATCGCGCCCCAAACGGTCGGTGCCGAAAATGTAAAACCCGCTGCCGTCGATGGGGCAGACCAAATGGAACCGGCTCTCGAACAAATTCCAAAAGCGGTATCCGTCGCCGTCGCACAAAAAGCGCAGTTTCTCGACCTTCGTCGTATCCACTTCATAAGTGCGTCTAAAACTCTGCAGATCGACCTTCGACGCCATGCCATAGACGAACGGTCCGATGAACTCGCCCTCATGAAACCAGTTCACATCCGCAGGCGGCGCGAAGATCGCATCGTTGTTGCGCGTTTCGGGGGCGTACGGCGCGATGATTTCCACGAACGGCAGTGAGCCATACAGAACGCAAAGAAAAACAAACGAAAAGAACGCGCCCCGCCGCCGCCACAGCCGGTCGAGAAACCGCGGCGCTTCAAGCTTTGCGAGTGTCGCTGCATCGATCGCGCTCATCGCTCGAGCCCCTGCCCCAGCCGCACGCGCGGATCGATAAGCCCCAGCATCAGATCCGAGACCAGCGTTCCCACCAGCGTCAAGACGGCAGCAAACAAAAGGATAAAGCCGGCCAGGAACTGATCCTGCGATTGCAACGCGCGCACCAGGATCGGCCCGACGGTCGGCAGGCTCAACACGACCGAAACGATCACCGATCCCGACACCAGCGACGGCAACAGATTTCCGATATCGGCGATAAAGGGAATGATCGCCATGCGGACGGGATAGCGCAACAACAACTGTGTCTCGCTGATGCCCCGCGCCCGCGCCGCCACGACATAGGGCTTGCGGATTTCGTCGAGCAGATTCGCGCGCAGGCGCCGGATCATCGAACCGACGCCGGAAAAGGCGATGATAACGACGGCAACGGCCAAATGCGCCGCCAACGATCCGATTTTGGCCGCCGTCCAATCGTCGTCGGCATATTGCGGATCGACCAACCCGCCGATCGAAATGCCGAACCACGCATGCGCATAAGTCAGAACCACCAGCGCCAACAAAAATCCGGGCGTCGCCATCGCCACATAGGCAAAGCTCGCAATCGCGTAATCGCGAAAACTATATTGCTTCGTGGCGGCAAGAATCCCGAGCGGCAGCGCGATCAAATAAATCGCAATCATCGCCAACACATTGACCGCGATCGTCGGCCCCAAAGCATACTCGACGACGTCGGCCACCGGCTTGTCGAACTCGAACGAAGTCCCCCAATCGCCCTGAATCAAACCCGAATAGCCGCGCGGCCCCGGCACAACGCCAATCCAAGCGCCGAACTGTTCGATCACCGGCCGGTCGAGTCCGTACTCGCTGCGCAGATAAGCGGCCTTCGCCGCCCCGTTGGCGTCGCCTTGCGCCTGAAGTTCTTGCACCTGGTTGGACAGATAGTCGCCGGGTGGCAGTTGGATGACGAGAAAAATCAGCGCCGCCACCGCGACAAGCGCAGGCACCATCAAAATAAGACGCTCGGCCGCGTAACGCAGCATCAGCCCCCGCCAATCTTCGTCATTTGCCGAACCAGAATTCGTCCATGCGATACATGCCGAACTGTGCGCCCGGGTCCCACGAGAATACACCCTGTTCGGGTACGTTGTGTAGGTTGGTGCGCACGACGATCGGCTGCATGACGCCCGACACCGTGCCGATGATGAACTGTTGTTCGGCGTGGATCTGGAGCATTTTCTCCCACACGGCTTTGCGTTCGGCCGGCGTTTTGGCCGCACTCCACGTCGCGCTGAGTTTCAGCAACTCCTGCGCGGCGGCAATGTCGGGCGCCTCGCCCGCAGCACCGTTCGATTCGAAATACTGACCCCACTTGGGCCAGTTCAAAGTGTCTTGCCGCGTCGGCGCCAATTCGTCCGGGCTCATCTCGGGTGTCGGAATCCCCGTATCCCATCCGGCCCATGCCGTCATGACGGCCTCGCCCGCATAGGCCCGGCTGCGCATGACCGTGCGATCCGATGGCTTGATGACGAGCTTAACGCCGATCGCCTTGTAGTGTTGCGCGATCAACTGCAAGACGTCGCTTTCCTCTTTCGCTTCGCCGGCGTTCTCGACGATAAGCTCGAGCGCCCGCCCGTCCGCCATCAAGCGCGTGCCTTCGGCATTGCGCTGCTTCAGCCCCAACTCGTCGAGCAGCGCACCGGCGGTCTTCGCATCGTGACCGGCATTGGCGGATAGATAGCTGGGTCTGAACAATGGCGAGCTTTTCAAGACCGTATTGTTGCCCTCGGTGGCGAGCCCGAAAAACAGCGCGCGATTGATATCGCTGCGATCGATGCCAAGCGACAGCGCGCGACGAAATTTGGGCTCGCGCATCAACTTGCGCCATACGGGATCGTTTGCGTTCAAATTGGGATAGAGCGCCAGTTGCGACCCCTTGGCGATCGGCCACGTCACCACCTTGTATCGGCCATTGGCCTCGTTGGCTTTCAACACCGTGATGTCCGCCAGCGAAAGCCCGCGCGCCTGCAGATCCGCGTCCCCCGCCGCCGCTTTCGCGGCAATCAAGCCCGCATCGGCAATCGTGATTTCGATACCGTCGATATAAGGCAACTGCTTGCCTTCGCTGTCGACGCGATGAAAAAATGGATTACGCTTGAACACGAAGCGGTTGGCCGGCATCGCCGTCGTCGCGACCCACGGCTGCAGTGTCGGCAGAGCTGGGTTGTCGTTATTGTCCATGCTGTCTAGGCGATTATGCAGCTGCGCCCACGAGCGCACCTTCCCCGCCGCAACCTTTGCCGCCAGCGCGGCCGCAACCGCATACTTCGCATGGAACTGCTTCAAATAATGCGCGGGCCGGTAGATATAAGGCTCGCGCGCTTGCGCCAGAGCCGCCAAAAATCCCGGATGCGGTTTGGTCCAGCTGTAACGCACCGTTGTGGCATCGACAATCTCGACCTTCGGCAACGCGCCATTGTTGATCAACTCGACCGGCGGTCCCTTAGGCGACAAGTCTTTGTTTGTCGCAACGTCTTCCCAAAAATAACGGAAATCCTCCGACGTGAACGGCGTACCGTCCGACCACTTGTGCCCGGCGCGCAAATGCATCGTGAAGACGCGCCCATCTTTGACCTCGATTGATTTGAGAATGTCGGGCTTCAATTCCAACTGCGGCGTCCATGTCACCAAACGCGCGTAACCCCACGCACTCAGCAGGCGCACGTCTTTCTCTTTGCTCAGCAGCATGCGCAACACGCCGCCTTGCGTTCCAAGCTCACGCCCGCGCCCTTTCAGATCGACGACCGACGGTTCACGGGGCAAACGCTCGCCGATCGCCGGCAGCGCTTTGCGGCCGACTTCCCCCGCCAGCGACGGCGTCTCTTTGAACGACACCGCCGGTGCAGTCACGGTCGCGGGCACTTTCGCCGGCGCCGCCGCAGCAGCTGCAGCACCCACAATCGCAACACTCAACATCACGCCGCGCAGAAGACGCATTAGGCCGTCCCTCAACTCAGTGGTTACGCGACGGCCACGATATGGCCTTCGCCGACTGTCTCATAGCGCGGCTTGGCGCCCCGCGTCAGGCGGTAGGGTTCGGGCCACGCGGCGGGGTCCGAGGCGCGGCCATGCATCAAAAGCGCAAGATCGAGCTTGCGCTCGGGGTCCGGCTCCGGATTCGCGGCCAGCAGCGCCTTTGTATAGGGATGTTGCGGGTTGGCGAATAGCTCGGACGTCGACGCCGCCTCGACGATCCGTCCCCGGCACATCACGAAAACGCGTGCGGCGATCGCTCGCACAACCGCCAGATTATGGCTGACGAACAGGCTGGCGATACCCAAATCCTGCCGCAATCCGTCAAGCAAACCCAAAATTTGCGCCTGAACCGAAACGTCCAGCGCCGACACCGGTTCGTCGCACACCAAAAGATCGGGTCCCAGCGCCAACGCACGCGCAATCCCGATGCGCTGCCGCTGCCCGCCGGAAAAAGCATTGGGGTGACGCATCAGCATCTTGCGATCGAGCCCGACCATCTCGAACAAAGCTGCCGCCCATTTCAGCCGCAGGCTGGTGGTGCCCAGACCATGAATCACGAACGGCTCGGTCACGATCTCTTCCGCCGTCAAGCGCGGATTGAGCGACGCAAACGGATCTTGAAAAACATATTGAACGCGCGTGCGGTAATTCTTCAGCGCATCGCCGCTCAACGCCGCGATCGAAGACATGTCGCGCCCGTTATAGGCGCGGATGGTTCCGCTATCGGGCGTCAAGGCGCGCAGGATCATTTTCGACAACGTCGACTTCCCGCAGCCGCTCTCGCCGACCAGCCCCACGCATTCGCCAGCATGGATCGTTAAGTCGACACCGATGACGGCCTCCACCGTATTGTCCTCGGCGCCCAGCGCGCGCTTGCGCGGCGTGAAGCGTTTGCCCACGTCTTTGATTTCGATCAGCGGCGACCCCGCGGGTGGCCCCAGCCGCTTGCTCCACACCGGCGCCAACGCCTGAATGGCGCTGCTGCTGGCATGCGGCGGGTTGAGAACAAAGGGCTCGCCGTCAAGCCGGGGCACCGCCGCCAACAACGCGCGCGCATAGTCGGTTTGCGGCGTCGTCAAAACCTCACGCATCGAACCTTGCTCGACCACGGCACCGTCGCGCAGCACCACAACATAATCCGCGACATTGGCGACGACGCCGAAATCATGCGTGATGAAAAGCAGGCTCAAGCCCATCTGGTCTTGCAGATCCGCCAAAAGCTTCAGCGCCAACGCTTGCACCGTCACGTCCAACGCCGAGGTGGGCTCATCCGCAATCACCAGCGCCGGTTTACAAATAAGTGCGGAGGCCAACATCGCGCGCTGCCGCAATCCGCCCGACAGCTCGAACGGATAGCGGCCGAACGCCTGAACGGGATCCGGAAACCCAACCTGCGTCAGCACCTCAAGGGCGCGCTTGCGCGCGGCACCTGCCGATAGGCTCTCGTGCACCGTCAGCGCCTCGATCAACATGGCGCCAATGCTTACGACCGGCGACAGCGCTGCCGACGGTTCCTGAAACGCCATCGCCACGCGACTGCCGCGCAACTTCCGGTAAGAACCAGGCGCCAACGTGGTCAGCTCGATCTCGCCTTCTTTAAGCGGGTCGCGAAAGATGATGCGCCCGCTCTTCTCCGTGGTTCGCGACGGCAGCAGCCCCATAATCGCCGAACCGATCGTCGACTTGCCCGAACCGCTTTCCCCCACAAGGGCGACCGTCTTGCCCGCGGGCACCGAAAAGCTCACGCCTTTTAGGATCCGGGTGACGTTCTTTCCATCGCGAAACCCGATAGCGAGATTGTCGATTGTCAGGGCGTCGGCCATCAAGTGTTCACGGCCCGGGCTTTGCGATGATGCCGGCGGCAATCAAATTGGCGTGCGTCGTATCGGATAGTCCTACATCGGACGCACGCGCCGCCTCAAAGGCGCGTGCCAGCACCTCATGAAACCGGTCCAAACGATCGTCGAGTGCGAGCGTTTGACCGCCGCCTCTCAGCTTCAAATCCATCCATCCCTCGGAACGGTCGCGTTTGAGCGAAAAGTACCGCAGCTCAAACCTGTCCAGTTGCGCCCATTTGATCGTTTTTGCGGGCCACAATCCACCGCTAAGGCGAAGTCCGTCGTCGTTCACTTCGACCAGCGACCGCAACCGCGAAATCGTTCCGGCCAGATACCACCCGAAAACGGCCGCAAGACCGAGTGCCAAAAAAAACGCAATCGACCCAATCGGCACCAGAAGGCCGACGAAAAGCGCTCCGCCGAACGAAATCGCGCCGCGAATGACATCTCCCGTAAGCGCGGCAGGCCGCCAACGATGCAGATGAGTATCGCCCATGTCGCCTTAGCCCTGACCCAGGCCGAACACCGCTGCCGGCGAATGCCAAGTCGCGGCCCTATGGTGCCGCGTCACTTCAAGCAGGCGAACGACGATGTGCTCTTTGGCAGGCCCCCAATAGGCGTGATGCGTCAACAAACCCAGCGGCTCGGTCGCGCGCGCGCTACGCGCCCGGCGCCACCGCAGTTTCCGCAGCAGCAGCGCGGCAATCAAGCGCTCATCCTTGACGATCCGCCCGCGCCGCCAATCGATCACATCCAAATGCGTATTCACTTGCAAAAGCCCCGGCGCCGGTTTTGCACTCAGCCGCGGTTTCCACGTCGAAAGCCCGCGAAACCCCAGCCGCCGCAAATGCGGCAGCGCGCCCGGCACAATCCGATTCCACGGCGGCACCAGAACGGGCAAGACGCGCTCGCCAAACGCCGAACGCATCAGGTCCAATCCGCGTGCCAAATCGTCGAGGCATTGCTGCAGACGTCTCTCGCCGCCGAACTCTCGCTTCGCTTGCCCGGCGCGCGCGTGATTTTCGTGTGCAAA
>JAIOQG010000042.1 GCA_021413465.1 Alphaproteobacteria bacterium
GCGCCCGCGCTCAGCGACGGCGACGAAACCCTGCTCGCCGCGCTCAAACAACTACGCCTGCGCCTGGCGAAGGAACGCCGCGTCGCCGCCTATCTCATCTTCTCCGACAAATCGCTCGCCGACATGGCCGAACGCCGCCCCCGCACGCGCGACGAATTCGCCGAAGTCCACGGAGTCGGCGCCGCCAAACTCAAGGACTTCGCCAAGATATTCATCGACGCCATCCGCGCGCATGAGGGGGGCTTGGATTCATGACCGCCCGCACGCTATAGGCTAGGCCCATGACCGACACATCGCCCGACACACTCCCCGATCGCCTCTCCGCCACCCTCGGCAGCCCGTTCTACAACGAAGACCTGCTGCGCCGCGGCGTCGGCATCCGCTTCAACGGCGTCGAAAAAACCAACGTCGAGGAATATTGCATCTCCGAGGGCTGGGTGCGCATCGCCGCCGGCACCTCGCGCGACCGCAAAGGCAACCCGATCACCATCAAATTGAAAGGCACCGTCGAAGCCTTCTTCCAGGAACCGAAGGAGGGCTAGTATTCCCACTCGGCCGCGACGCCGACTTTCGTGTTGCCGCTCGCCTGCGCCTCGCCGCGCACCTTGATGTCGTCGGTGATTTCGACCTCGACCGTCGCCCCGCCGCTTGTCGTACCGGCGCCTTGCGAAAGACCGACGAAAACGCCGCTGCCGACGTAACTGCCCGCGCTCACCGCCGTTGACCCTTTTTCGTCGGTCGTCGCGCTCAAAGCATCGATACCGAGCAGCGACCGCAAGCGATCGAGAATATCCGGGCCCGTCGCCAAGCCCGACCACTTTCCGATTGCCTGCGCCAACTGCGCCGCCTCGAACGCCGAAAGCTGCTGCGTCCCCTTGGAAAAAAGCAACCGCGCCAATATCTCGTCCTGAGGCAATGTCGGCGACGAGGACAAAACGATTTGCGGATCGCTCGCCTTACCCTTCGCCGCAATCGTCGCCGTAATACTGTTCTTGCGCACCGACCCGGAAATATCCAACACCGGCTCTATATCGCCGGAAAAAATAACGCTCCCCTTCGTCAACGAAACGCGCTCGCTCAACAAGGAAATCGAACCGCGCCGCAAATCGAAACGCCCCCGCACCACGGGATCGTCGACCGTGCCCGAAACCTTCACCTTGCCGCCGAACTCCGCATCGATCCCCTGACCCCGGACAAACACCTGCCGCGGCGCCCGCACATCGAGATCGAGCCCGAACGTGAACGCACTATCCGAAACCTCCATCGCGGGCTCCTCGACGAACCCCGCCGGCGCGTTGCGATGCGTCACCGCGATCGGCGTCAAAGGTCGCGCCAACCGCTCCGGCACGCGTATGTCCCAGCGCTCGATGTCCGCCGTCCCGCGCACGACCGGATTGCGCAGCAAAGCGCCCACCATCCGCGTATCGAGCGCCGCCGTCACCGTCGTCAGATCGCTCGCCACCAACTGCGCATTCGCTGCCGTCACGGCCAAGTCGATCGGAAAGCCCGCCGCGCGATCCAAACGCACCTCGCCGTGCCCCTTCACCGCACCGCCATTGGGCGCCGTCGCCGTCAGCGACGTCAAAACGATCCGCCACTCCGACCCTTCGAATTGCGCCACGATGTCACGCAGCTCGAGCCCCGCCTGCGCACTGCGAAATAACCCGTCCTTCACCGACCCGCTGCCGTTGACGCGCGGCGCAGCGAGCGTGCCCGTCACCTTCGCCGCCACCGAGAGCCGCCCGCGCGCCCGATCGCCCGTTGCGCCCAGATACACATTGGCAAGCGCCAAGTCCGCCTCGCCCTGCGCTTCGACAGCCAAGGCGCCCGCATCGCCGAACGGCACCCGGCCGGAAGCGCGAATCGTCGTGCCCCGCGGATCGCTCAGCGTCGATTTGAACGAGACGCCGCCGCGGTCCGTCGTGCCGGTCGCCGCCAGCGTCAAGTTGCGCGCCACTTCGCGCGTGTCCCGCGGCGTCAAATTGACGACCTTCAAGTCGAATTCGCTTTGCCGGTCGCTCGCGTGCCCGCTCAGTCTGATGGTCCCACTTGCCAATCCCGCCACCGGCAAAGGATCGGCGACGAATTCCGCGACCCACAACGGCAACCGCTCGGTGACGAGAGACAAGTTCATCTCGCGCCCCGCTGTCCCCCATATGATCACGCGCCCGCCACCCGCTTCGATCCGCGCCGTCGGGATCGCCACCGCGCCACTCGCGATCATGAGCGCGACGGGCGTCGCCAGCCTCGCCTGCTTGTCACCACGCACGAGCGAGAGAGCATTTAACGCGATGCGCGTCGGTTTTTCATCGACATCGAGGCGACCTTGCGCCGAGACCTCCGTCGCCTGCCGCAAGCCCTTGACCGAAACATCAAGCGCGCCGAGCCGTCCTTTGGCAGTGGCATCGACCCGCGTCAAAGCAAAGCCATCGATATCGACCGACGGAGATTGTGCGCGCAAATCGAGCGCCAACGCCCCGAACGGATCGAACAGCTTTCCCGAAATCGCGGCGCCGGACATGCGCGCCGTATCGATGCGCGCTTGCGCACTCGTCAACACCACATCCCCCTGCTGTCGCTGCGCCGGCGCCGACAACACCACCTTGCCGGCAACGCCGCCCGCCACATCCACATCGATCAACGATGCAATGTCCTGCAAATCGCCGGCACTCACCGCCAATTCACCGCGCGCCAACCCATCGCGCGTCAGCGAAACATCGCCCGCAAGTTTGATCGTTCCAAACGCCAACTGCGCGCGATCGATTTTGATCTCGGTCTTGTCCGCCCAAGAAAGCCCGGCCGTAGCCGTCAGCTTTCGCCCGGCGAGATCGCCCGTGAGCGAAAAGCCGCTGAAACCCTTCGCATCCGGCGTGCCCAATGAAAGCGCCAACGATTGCGACGCCTCGCCAAACAACGTCCCGCCGCCAAAAGTTGCCGATCCGCCCACGTGCAGCGCATCGAGCGGCCCCGCGAGCGCGATCTTCGCTTTGGCGCGCCCGCTCATATCGGACCCGAGAGCCGACATCTCCGGTACGACAATATCGGCATTCAAATCTAACATATCGTTTGTCAAATCGCCTTGCGCCAGCAACGTCATATGGGCGCCGGTCAAGGCAATGTTCGATCCGCGCACGCGATCGAATCCCGCGCCGCTAAACGCGTACGTCAATTCGTTCGCGCCCTGGAGCAAACCATTGACTCGTTCGTCGCCGGTTTTGACGTCGCGCAAGTGTCCGGTGCCGTCGGCTTGCCACAACGCCGATGCGCGGTCGGCATTGATGAGCGTGCGCAGCGAAACACTGCCGCCCTGCAGCCCGGCATACTGCAAGTCAGGCACGTCGATTGATACTTCGCCTTTGAGCGCGTCCTTATTCAAATCGCCGAGGAAGCGCGCCTCGCCCCCGGCGCTCCGCACCACAAACGACAGATTGGAAAACGTCTCGAAATCCTCCGCCGCAGACAGCGCTTTCAGCGCGACGCTGGATCCCAACACGCGCTGCAGCGTCGCATCGCTCGACGTTACGCCGCTGATCTGAGCGTCCGCAGACAGCGCCAACCGCAACCCGGCGCGATCCGACTGCCGGTCAGGCACGGCATGCGCCGTCAGGAAAACTTGATCCGCGCTCACATCGTCCGCGATGAGCCGCGTTGCCTGCGCTTCGATATCGAGAGCCGGCTTCGGCCACGCGCCCTTAAGGTGCGCCGTCGCTTTCAGGTCGTGCCATCCGATGTTTTCACCGATCAGCGGCGAAAGGCGCGCCCCGTCCTGCACAGTCAAAACGGCACTGCCGACGGCAATCTTCGCCGTCGGATCGAACACGCCACTGCCGTTGAGTTGCAGCGCAGGCGATACCAGATGCAAATCGCCGATCTTGATCGCACCGGCATCGCTTAACGCGCCGTCGAACGTCAACACTGTTTGCCCTTCGGTTACACCGCGCCACGTCGACGGCCCAATCGCGCCGAGTTGCGTTTCCAGCCGCACGGTGCCGCGTCGCCACACACCGTCGCGGCGCAAGGTTGCCGTGCCGTTGGCATTCATCGCCGCGCCGCCTTGCGCACGCAGAGTGGCGCGCCAATCGTCGAGCGCGCCTTTACCGTCGAGTTTGACCGACAGCGCGGCGTCCGCCGGCAATCCTGCCAAACTTGCCAGTACACCACCGGCGCGATCATCAACGTCCAAAGTCGCTACAAGCAACGACTCCGCCGGCACATATCTTACATCCGCAA
>JAIOQG010000127.1 GCA_021413465.1 Alphaproteobacteria bacterium
TGCGCCGAGATGCATTCCGGTTTCGCGGACCTAAGACGCAACTGCCCGATGGACATGATCGCGCATGTCGCGGCGCATCAAATAACGGATGAAACCCGCGCTCAGATTCAACGCATCACGGAAATCTGGACGAACTGCCGCAACGAATATGGCGCCGGCGGCGACTTTCTGTTCGGCCGCTTTGGCCTCGCCGATTGCTTCTATGCGCCGGTCGTCAGCCGCTTCCAAACCTATGACATTGCGCTCCAAGGGCGCGCCAAGGCTTACACCGATGCAATTCTAGCGCGGAATGACTTGAAAGAATGGATCGCCGACGCAGCCCAAGAAGAAGCCCGCCGCGCGTAGAGTCCTCAAGCGTTTTTCTCGGGCAGAGCCAATGCCAACATCGCGAGCAGCGCGAAGGCCGATGCATAATACCCAACCACCGCATTGACCGCGATCGCACTGAACCCCAGCATCGTCAAACTAAAGACCACGGCAGCCACTGCCGCTGCGCGTGCAAACAAGTTTCGTTGGCTCCGGTCGAGGCGCCAGCAAAGAACGCCGCCTGCGAACAGCGCCACGGCCATAGCCGGCGGCACTGTCGGCTTGAGCGTAAGTCCGGCCCCAAGCGCATCGGTCACGATGCTGATGCACGTGAGATCGATGGCGACAATCTGCGCGAAATAAATGCCGAGAAACGCGCGCCGCGCCCCCAACTTCAAGAGCGCGCCATTCTGCCACGCCGCGAACACAACGCCCAACACCGCCATCGCGGTCGCCAGATTGGCGACCAGGAATACCGTGCGCGACCGCGTGCCGATGACCGTCGTATTGCCGAATGCATCCCATTGAATAACGATCCGGTGAGGGATTACGCCGTAATAGTGCGCGACAAGCAGGCTTGGCAAAATCCCAAGCGCCAGAAGCAACAAATAACTGCCGAAGGGTTGCCGGACGGGGGATGCCAAATGAGTTTACTTTTTCTACCGGTCGACCCCGGCATAGAACTGCTCTGCGCCGTCATGCAAAGGTACCGGCAAATTTTCGGCGGCCTTCTTCACCTGGATCGACTGCGCGAGAGGTCCCAACCTTTGTAGTTCGCCGTGGTTCGCCGGGTTCCACAGCGAGCGCAAGATACCCTGAACGACACTATTGGGAACGCTCTTGTTCACCAACCACACGCTGCCGACGCCAAGCGTCGTGACCGCCTTTGAGCTGCGATATGTGTCGCTGGGCAGCTCGAACTTCATCAGCATCGGATTTTTCTTCACCGCTGCCGCGATGACACGAGCGTCGAGACTGATGACCCGCGCCTGACCGCGTCGCACCAGCCAGTCCACGGATCGAATGGGCGTCGCGCCAATGACGAAATAGGCATCAAGCTTGCCGTCGCGCATGTCGTTCGCCGCTTGCTCGGGCGCCTGGTACGACAATCGCAACCCTTTAGTGTCGACCTTGGCCAATGCAAAGATCTGCCGTACCGTAAAATTTGTGGCGGACTTTGCGCCATCGATGCCGACGCGCTTACCCTTCAAGTCGCTGAGCCGCTTCACGCGCGAACGCCACGCCACGACCAAGTGCAAAGTTTCGTCGTGGAGCCGTGCAATCGCGCGAAGGTTTTTCAAGGGGCCAACCGATTGGAACGGCCCGGTTCCCTCGAAGGCGGCCCGCGCAACGTCGCCTTGAACGATGGCTGACTTGACGCGTCCGCTATTGACCGAAATGGCGTTGGCGATCGAACCGCTCGAAGAACGAGAGGTGACAATCAACCCCTTTGGACCGCACACCCCTTCCTCGTCGCATCGCCCAAGGCCGGGAGGATTGCTGACAATGCGCGCAACCGCTTCGCCAACGCGCAAGTAACTTCCCGTAACGGGGCCGGTGGCGATTTGAAACGAGATGCGCCGCGACTCGGGCGGCGTCTGAGCCAATAGGGGCGCCGCAATCAAGGCACCGGCGATGATACCTGCGAGCCCTTGCAGCAATCGACGTGATCCGATCATCGAATACGTGCTCCCTCGGTCGTTCGTATACGCTTTGCGCAAGGCATCGGGAAAGCGCGTTAACACGCGACTATGCTTAAACATTTGTTATCTGCTTTGCGGCGAAATTAGGTCCGCGTTTTATAAAGCGGTCATTCGTCCGACGCACGGCCGCTCCGACCTTGCGAGGTTCACATGAACTTTTCACTTAGCCGCGAGCTGTTACGCTCCGCGAGCAAAATCGCCTTGGCCGCCGCCGCCGCGAGCTTTTTGTCAGGCTGCGGCGGCACCGGCGCAACCACGTTCAGCGGCCAAGACGGCGCCTCCGCCGTGTCGACCTTGAACGGCACCGAACCCGACAGCCAGGATTTCGTCGGCGGGGCAGCCTTTTGGGGCTCAAAATATGAAGCCAATCGGTCCGATATGACCGCCGCCGTCAACTTTTCTCGCAATCTGCGAATGATGGGCGGCGCCAAGCAGGCTGTAGCCGTCATGAAAGACGTGGTCATGAAGGCTCCGGACGACGCCGCGGTTCTGGCCGAATACGGCAAATCGCTGACCGCAGCTGGAAGAGTTCAAGACGCATTGCCCTTCTTATCGCGCGCGACCCAGATTGAAGGCGATGATTGGACCACGTTCTCGGCCTATGGTGTGGCCCTCGACCAAACGGGCAATCACAAAGCCGCCCTCAATCAGTATCAGACAGCACTCAAACTCTCCCCCGCCAACCCGACGGTCGAGAGCAACATTGCAATGTCACATGTCATCCAAGGCAATATCGACCAAGCCGAACTGATCTTACGCCGTTTGGTGGCCCGCCCCGACGCGACACCGCAAATGCGCCAAAACCTCGCAATGGTAACGGCGATCAAGGGCAACGCAACCGAGGCCGAACAACTGGCCCGTGAAGACCTCGTGCCGTCCGACGCCACAAACAATCTCGCCCTGCTGCAGCAATTCGACGCCCGCAATGTCGCGATCAACGTCGAACCGCTTGCCCCGCCAGTCCAAACGCCGAGCGTTGCACCCGAAAAGGCGTCACCTGCGGCACTGGCTCCCATTGGTGAAAACGCCGGCACCAATAGTGCTGCATTGAATGCGCAGCAACCGCCGACCGCAGCAAACATCACGACACCTGCCGTCGCGCCAACACGCTCCCCTGCCCCGCCAAAAGCGTCGCCGTACACGATGGCACCGATCGCAGACACCGACGAGATCGACCCGGCACAAAATGCGGCTCCCAAGCCATTGGTCGCGCCCAACAACCCACCACCCGTTGCAGCAACACCAAAGGCCGCATCCCTGGCAACTCCAACATCAGAACAGCCGCAGGCCGTCAAACCGTTGGCTTCAATCGCCCCGGCTGAAGCCCCCGCCAGCGAACCGACACCCGTCCTGAGGCAATCATTCGACGTCTACCGCCGCTCATCGAGAGTGGAAGTCGCTAACGCCGCACAGTAGTGCCATCAAAAACAGCCGGGCGCTGCTTCCGACCTGGAAGTAGCGCTCTTTTTTTGACTTCGCTGGGCTCAAATAGGAAAAGTCCCGAACGCTTTCGCCTTCGGGCCTCAACTTAGATCTCTAACCGGAAATACGGCGTGCGACCGATCTACCTAGGTAGCAGCCATGACCTTAATCACCGCCGGTCCAAGAATGACCACGAACAGAGCTGGCAAAAAGAACACGATCATCGGCACGGTAAGTTTCGCCGGCAATGACGCAGCCTTTTTCTCGGCTTCCATCATTCGCATCTCACGGTTTTCAAGCGACATGACCCGCAAAGCGGTTCCCAACGGCGTTCCGTAGCGTTCGGCCTGGATGAGCGACGTACAAACGGCGCGCACCCCGGGATGCGCGCAGCGTTTGCCGAGGTTCTCATAAGCCTGGCGCCGATCCGGCAAATACGACAATTCAGCAGTCGTCAACGCGAATTCTTCCGCTAGTTCAACCGAAGCGCTGCCGATTTCGGACGCCACTTTGTTGAATGACAATTCGACCGACATGCCGGACTCGACGCAGATCAGCATAAGATCTAGCGCGTCGGGAAACGCGCGCATGACCGAAGTCATACGCTTGTCGATGATGTTCTGCACGTAAACGTCGGGAAGATAGAAGCCGGCGAACGCACCGCCAAACGCAATGCCAACTTTTCCCATGGGCGGCAAATTGTAGTTCGAGAGCATGAACAGATAGACGATCGTCGCAAAAAACACGATAAACGGCATTACAAACCGAAAGAACATAAAGGCATAGATCGCTGCCTGGCCGCGAAAGCCGGCGCGAGACAGTTTCTCCTTCGTATTCGCCGATTCCAATATGTTGCGCAGGTTCAGTTTTTCGATCGTCTGCTTCATGAAGCCGACGGGCGTGGAGCGCAACTGGCCCTTTTTGTTCAAGGCCTCGCGCTGCATACGGCGCAATTCTTCGCGACGGGTCGCAACACTCTTGAGCCGGGCCCCCAGTTTATCCCCGGCCAAAAGCGGATACGTCAGGGTCAAAATGGTCGCAAAAGTCGCTATCGCCGCCAAAAGGGTGACGATAAATTCCCTATTCAAGAGCATGTCGATGAAACGCATCATGGCTCTGCTCTCCGTTTAGTACTTGAAGTCGATCATTTTCTTCATCACGAAAATGCCGACCGACATCCACAGCACGCAGCACACCAGCAAGAAATTGCCGAGTTTTTCGGTAAACAGCAATGCGATGTAGTCCGGCGTCGACATATAGACGAGGCCCATCACGACAGGCGGCAACGAGCCGATAATGGCAGCCGACGACTTCGCTTCCGACGACAACGCTTGAATCTTTCCGTGAAGTTTCTTGCGATCGCGCAAAACCGTCGACAAATTCCCCAGTGCTTCCGAGAGGTTGCCGCCCGTCTTCTGTTGAATTGTCAGCACGATTTGAAAGAAGTTCACTTCTGCAATCGGCATACCTTCGTACATCCGCTTGAGACCTTCCTCCAGCGTGATGCCCACCTTGAGGCCTTCGACGATTTGTTGGAATACGGGCCCCACAGGCTCGCCGGATTCTTGCGAGATGATCCTCAAACAGTCGTTCAGCGGCAGTCCCGCCTTTACGCCGCGAACGATCACATCGATCGCATTCGCAAATTCTCTCGTGAACGCCTTTTTCCGGCGCCCGACCGTGAAGTTCAACAGCCAACGCGGTAAGCCGAAACCGACGGCAAAGCCGGCACCCACGGCCACATACCAGGCGTAGCCCAACATGAAAAAGGCAATCAACGTGACAATGCCAACGCCAACCGTGATCATGTAGAACATGCGCACGTCGATCTTCCAGTGCGCTTGCACGAGCAACGAAGCAAGAGTCGGCTTCGCCTTATTCTGCTCCTGCTTCCGCTCGATTTCCTTGAGCGTCTCCTGGACCTGCCGTCGGCGTTTGGCATTCGACTCGCCGGCCGTATCGGCTGCAGCCTTCGAAGTCGCACCGCGGCCGGTGCCTCTCGAAACCGAAGCCACGCGCTTACTCGTCTTGGCGGCGCCCTCGTCTCCACCCAAGAATGCGAACGCCACGCCGCCCACGGCAAGCGCGACGGTCAGCGCAATGGCGACCAACATCAATGTTGACTGATCCATGGTGGCGTATGGAGCCTTAACGCTCCACCTCCCTATGTTGCCGCCGCAGCTTCGAGCGCCTCGAGCAGGTCTTTTTCACGATTGTAGTAACGCGCTCGATCCCAAAACGCCGGACGCGAAATACCCGTCGAAACGTGCCGGCCCTTGACCTTGCCCTGCTCGTCTTCGCCTGTGATTTCGTACAGGAAGAGATCTTGCGTGATGACAACTTCGCCTTCGAGGCCGATCACTTCCGTAATATGCGTAATTCGGCGAGAACCATCGCGCAAACGCGCCGCTTGAATGATGATGTCGATCGCGCCGACCACCATTTCGCGAATTGTTTTCGACGGCAGATTGTATCCACCCATCGTAATCATGGATTCGATACGCTGCAGCGCCTCGCGCGGCGTATTGGCGTGCAACGTTCCCATCGAACCGCCGGGCGCATACGCAGACAGTTCTTGACGAGGTCGCGCATCGTAATTTCGCCGGTACCTTCGAGGTTCGGCGGGCGCGTTTCCAAACGCACGACGTGGGGCTGTTGCAACTGAAGTTCGGCCGCGTCTTCGCAGGTGATCACGCGCTCGTCGAGATCGATGAACGACGTCATACAATTGAGAAGCGTCGTCTTGCCCGAACCGGTACCGCCGGAGATCAGAACGTTACAGCGGCAATTGCCGATCACGTCGAGAACGATCGCGCCTTCCTTCGATATCGACCCGAAGCGCACGAAGTCCTGGATCTTCAGCTTGTCCTTTTTGAACTTACGAATGGTGAGCGTCGGACCGTCGATCGCCAGTGGCGGCGCGATGACGTTCACACGCGAACCGTC
>JAIOQG010000123.1 GCA_021413465.1 Alphaproteobacteria bacterium
ATTACGAGCGCCTTGGCTATTCGAACGTCATCCGGCACTTCGACTACCTGCCGTCGGCCTTCAAAACCGCAGTCGAAATCGAAAAGCCCGACTGCGTCTTCAACCTGGTGGAATCCGTTTCCGGCACCAGCCGCCTGATCCATGTGCCGCCGATCTACCTCGAAGAGCTGCGTCTGCCCTACACCGGCTGCCCGGCGCATGCGATCGAACTTTCGAACGACAAAGTCCTGTCGAAGCGCATCCTGTCGATGCTGAAGGCGCCGACCCCGCGTTGGGGCGTCGCGAAAACCATGGAACCCGACCAGCCGGGAACCTGGATCGTCAAGGCCCAGCACGAGCACGCCTCTTACGGCATGACGCAAAAAAACGTCGTCGAAGGCACGACCGCCGCCATCGAACTCGCCCGCCGCCTAACCGTCGACCTCAAGATCGATTGGATCATCGAAGAATTCATCGACGGGCGCGAATTCAACGTCTCGATCGTCGACGCCCCGTCCGGCCCCCAGCTGTTGCCGATCGCCGAGATCGTCTTCGAGAACTATGGCGCCGACCTTCACAAGATCATCGACTACAAGGCGAAGTGGGACGAAGACAGCTTCGAATACAAAAACACCGTCCGCCGCTACGACTTTCCGGCCTCCGAGCGCAAATTGCTCAAGGCGCTCCAAGACATCAGCCTGAAAGTATGGTCCGGCTTCGACCTGCGCGGCTGGGCCCGCATCGACTACCGCGTCGACGCGAACGGCAATCCCTTCGTCGTCGACGTCAACGCGAACCCCGACCTGTCGCTCGACGCAGGCTTCATGACCGCCGCCGGCCGCGCCCAAATCGCGCCGCACGAAGCGATCCGCATGATCACCAACGCCGCCATGAAGGCGGCATGACCTCGCGGACGTTCCGCAGCAAACCGCAAGCGGGCGACCCCCAGGCCGTCCGCCGCCTCGTCACGGATGCCGAAGTGTTTTCCGGCATCGAAATCGGTTGGGCCGCGGAACTCGTCGAAGAAACGCTCAAACGCGGCCGCGCCGCCGGCTATCACTTCCTTTTCGCCGACGGTATCGACGATCTGGAAGGCTACACCTGTTTCGGCCCCATCGACGGCACGCAGAACCGTTTCGACCTCTACTGGATCGTGGTCTCGCCCAAGGCGCAGGGCAAAGGCCTCGGCAAGCGGCTTCTCGCCGAGACCATGCACGCCGCGCGCGCGCTCGACGCGCAACACATGTTCATCGACACCTCGACTCGCCCCGACTACGCACCCGCGCGCGCGCTTTACGAAGCGCTGGGCTTCGCCCACATGGGAACGCTGGTCGATTTTTACAGCGACGGCGACGGCAAAGCCCTGTTCGGCCGCAAGCTATAGCGGTTTCTCCTCGAGCTTACGCTCAAGCCCGAGTTGCCGTTCGCGCAACGCGATAAACAACCCGGACGCGATCACGATCACCGCACCGACATAGACGGCGACCGCCGGCAGTTCGGAAAAAAACAGCCACCCGAACAGGATCGCCCACACCATCGCCGCGTAGTCGAAACTCGCAAGCGTCGACGCCTGTGCGAAGCGATAGCTGTTGGTCATGAACAATTGCCCGAACCCGCCCAAGATCCCCATCAAGATCAACAGCGCCAACTCGCGGCCCCCCGGCGTGACCCACGCGAACGGCAGCGTCAACGCGCTGACCGTCGTCGAAGACAATTGGAAATAGAACGCGATCGCCAACGCCGGCTCCGTGCCGGCCATCATGCGAATGAAGATCATCGTGAAGGCGACGAGCCCGGCGTTCAGGATCGCAAGCAACAGACCGACGGTCGGCGCTTCGCCGCTCCCAAGCGACAGATGCGGCGAGACCATAATCAAGACGCCGACGAAGCCGACCGCGACCGCGCTCCAGCGATAGGCCCGAATGGCCTCGCCCAACATCAGCGCCGCCAACGTCACGACGATCAGCGGCGAAGCGAAACTGATGGCCGTCACGTCGGCGAGCGGCAAATACATCAGCGCCCCGAAATACGTGAACATCGCGCACACGCCGGTGAACGAACGCCGCAGATGCGACAACGGCCGCTTTGTCGCCAGCATCGAAAACCCGTGACCGGCATAAATCATCAGCCCGGCGATCGGAATGAAGGCGAACAGCGAACGAAAGAAGACGATTTGCCCGACGGGAAAGGTTTCGCCCAGATGACGCGCGATCGCCGCCATCAGCGTGAACACGAAAGTCGCCGCGATCTTCAACCCGATCCCGAGCAACGGCTTCGACGAGGAATGCGGATCGTGCGCGGCGGTGGCTGCAGGCGTCACAGCCACTTGCGCCAGCGGAAGATGACGTAAGGCACGATCGCCGACAGTACGATCGAAACCCATGCCACGACGTATCCGTACGTCCACTCGAGCTCCGGCATGTGCTTGAAGTTCATGCCCCAAATGCTCGCGAACAATGTCGGCGGCAGGAACACGGTGGCGGCAACCGACAGGATGCGAATGATCCGGCTCTGCTCGATATTGACGACGCCCAACACCGCGTCGAGCAGGAACGTAATCTTGTTCGACAAATAGGTCGTGTGATCGGCAAGCGATTGCACGTCGCGGGTCATGATCTTGATATGCCCCTTCATGTCCTTCGTCGCCTTGAGGTCGATGACTTGCGACAGGAAGGCGAGCATCCGCCCCATGCTGATCAAACTCTCGCGCGCCTTCGAGGTCAGATCGTTGCGGTTGCCGAGCCGCAGCAACAACTTTTGATAATCGCGCGTCGGGTCCTGACCGTTTTGTCCGAAGATCTGCTTCGACATCGAATCGACTTCAGCGCCGACCTTCTCGAGCACGTCGGCCGTGCGGTCGATGATGGCTTCGAGAAGACCCGCAAGCACGATGTCGCCGCGCGGCCACAGATTGGCCTGGCGCTCCGAGCGGTTGGCGAACGTATTGAACGGCTGCGGCTCCGAATAGCGTACCGTCAGCAAGCGGTCGCCCGACAGGATGAAGCTGACGCCCTCGCACTCGGGGTCCAATGTCTCCGTCTTGGACAACACGAGCGCCGTCATGAAGATCCCGCCGTCCTCTTGATAGAGCCGGCTCGAAATCTCGATCTCTTCCATATCTTCTTTGGTCGGCGGCTCGAAACCGAACAGGGCTTTCACCGCGTCGCGCTCTTGCGGCGTCGGATCGAAAATGTCGATCCACAGCGATTCTTGAGGAACGGCGATGGGGTCCGAAGACTCGCCCGAACAGGTCAGGTTGCGGCGCAGGCAATTTTCGCGCAGGCCGAAGGAACGGAGCATGCGGGCATCTCGTGTGTTGGATCGGACTTTAATGACGGCGAGCGGCGTCCCTTATAGCCACGAGTGAGGCTGCCTCGCCAAGCCCTAATTGCCGCGTCGGCCGGGGCACACGGCCCGCAAACATGGCCCGGGCGATAGACTTCGCGCGAGATGTTAGGAATCGCTTCAGCATGCCGTACTATGGTGGGCAGCGAACGGGCCTGGATTTGGCCTGACAGTTGCGGTTGCGACTACCCCGATCATTTGGGCCGCCTTGCGTGCAAGGTATCTTGGCCTTCATGATTCGAGTAGCTCTAGGCCGTTCACGACCAACTTGGGGGTTCCAAATGGAATTCGGCGATCTCTTCAGCTTCGACAAGAAAATTGCACCTGCCATTATCAAACCCATCTATTGGGTCGGCATGCTGGTGATCATTCTCGGCGGAGTGATCTATTTCTTCTCCGGCTTCTTCGGCCTCTTCACGTTGGGCTTCTTTCCGGGCCTTTGGCTGATGATCACGTCGGTCCTGTTTGTGATCTTCGGCATTCTCGGGCTGCGCATCGGCGCCGAGATTTGCTTGGCGGTCTTCGAAATCCACGACAAGACGGTCGGCGGCGCCGGCCCGTCGGCGTAATTTTGCGGCCGGAGGGCGTCAGCGAACCGCGACGCCCTCGATCTCGATCAGGTATTTCGGCTCGACGAGCTGCGGCACATAAATGAACGTCGAGGCCGGGCGCACATCGCCTAGATTTTTGCGCCGCGCTTCGCGCACGACGTTCGCGGCCTGCCCGTAAACGACATACAAATTCGTCTTCACGAGATGGAACGGCTTGAGCCCGTGCGCGCTCAACAAGCGCACGATGTTGGCGAACGCCTCATCGGCCTGTTCGGCGAAACTTTCGGGCAGCGTACCGTCGGGCCGCACGCCGACCTGCCCCGCAATGTACAGCACGTCCGATCCGCTGCGCACCCAGCCGGTATGCGAATACGCCCCAAGCGGCGCCGCGACGGTTGAAGGATTGCTGAACTCTGGTGCGCTCATACGATCTCGCCCCGTTTGGTTTCGCTGAGGTTTGCGCTCGCCTTGTCGATCGGCGGCAAGTCTGCCTTGCCGCCGCGCTGATGAAAATAGATGCCTTGAACGAAAGCCCGAAACGGCGCCGTGCCGAAGGCCAAATTCCAAAGCCAATTCGGCGGCGCCAAATCCAAGCCGCGCCGCAGCAGCAACTTCGTGCCGAACCGCGGCGCCTCGCGCGCCAACGCGCGCGCCGGATGCTCGCCGCCCGCATCGATCCAATCCGACGCCAATTGCGCCGCACGCCGCCCGAGTCGCAGCGTCTGTACGATGCCCCCGCCCGTCAGCGGCGACACATGCCCGGCCGCGTCGCCGATCAGCATCACGCGGTCGAGCGAAACCTTCGACAACACGCCCCCGACCGGAATAAGCCCGCTGCGTCGCGCCAAGATGCGCCGCGCCGGCAATCCAAGCTTCTGCCGGTAAGCTTCCAAAAAGGCGCGCGCATCGGGACGAACGCCGTGGCGTGCCGCAAGGCCCACCTGTGTCACGCCGACGCCCGGAACCGCCCACGCGATGTAGCCCGGCGCCAATTTGCTATCGAGGAAGCAATGCAGGAATCGCCCGTCGAGATCGGGTTCGCTCTCCAACTCGAACTCGACGCCGCCGAGAAAACGGCGATTGGCATCCAGTTTGAACGCACGCCCGACGGTCGACGTTGCCCCGTCCGCGCCGATCAGCAACCGCCCGCTCATGCCGAGCGCCGGAATCTCGATCGCATCGCGCGTCTGCTCGCCGCCCTTGAACGAAGTACCGAAGAACAATTCGGCCCCTGCGCGCCCCGCTTCCTCTGCCATCCAGCGCAACAAGTTCGGCGTATCGGTCGCCAAAAAATAATAACCGGGCGCCGAATGATCGGTGAACTTGCCGTTCGGCGCATAGAGCCGCACGCCGCGCACGTGCCGTGTCAGATGGGAGGGGAAGTCGGTCTCTTCGGCAGCCTCTTTGACGAGGATACCCGTGGTGCGAACGCCGTCGCCGGGATCGGCTTTGCGCTCGATCACCGCCACCTTCAACCCGCGCAACGCGGCCGTACGCGCGCAAGCCAGGCCCGCGAAACTCGCACCGACAATGATCAGATCGTAACGACGCAAAGAAACCTCGGTTCGAATATTGGGTCATTGAACCCGGATTCGCAGAACGCCGCCAGCGACACCCGCCGTCCCAACCCATTCAAGAACCGAATTGTGTCGAATGAACGCTAAGGCCAACAAAAAGGGGCGCTCAGCGCCCCTTTGGATCCACAATCTGGGCTATTTGCCCTTCTTCTTTTTCGCAGGCGGTGCCTTCTTCGGCTTGGGCAACGGCGCCCCGAACGACCAAGAATGCCCGAACGGATCGGTGATTTGTCCGAAGCGATCGCCCCAGAACTGATCGGCGGCCGGCATGGTCACTTTCGCGCCCGCCTTTGCGGCTTTCGCGATCCACTGGTCGACCTCTTTCGGCACGCTCAGCTGAACGAAGATCGAGAACGGCGTGCCGCCCAATTTTTCCGGCGTTCGCGCGGCGCCCCCCGTGAATTCGGGAAAATCGTCGGAGAGATAAAGCGAATGCCCGTTGATCTCGACCTCGGCGTGCATCAAACGCTTCTTGTCTTCCGCAGGCATGCGTTGGATTTCTTTCGCACCCAGTCCCTTCTTGTAGAAGGCGATGGCGGCAACGCCGTCGCTGACGGTGAGATAAGGCACGATTTGCTTTTGAATTTTCGCAGCCATCCAAGTCTCCCTCTGTGAAGCGGACGAGCCTTCTACGCTCACTTCTTCGCGTTCGCCACCAGATCCTGCACGACCGCGGGGTCAGCAAGCGTCGTCGTATCACCGAGATTTGATATGTCGCCCTCTGCGATCTTGCGAAGGATACGCCGCATGATTTTTCCCGACCGTGTCTTCGGCAAACCCGGCGCCCATTGAATGACGTCCGGCTTGGCGATCGCGCCGATCTCCTTTCCCACCCACGCGGCCAGTTCCTTTCGCAACTCTTCCGTCTGCGCAACACCGGCCTTCAACGTCACATAGGCGTAGATACCTTGCCCCTTGATGTCGTGCGGATAACCGACGACCGCGGCCTCGGCCACTTTCGCGTGCGCCACCAAAGCGGATTCCACTTCCGCGGTCCCCAACCGATGTCCGGAAACGTTGATCACGTCGTCCACCCGGCCGGTGATCCAGTAGTAGCCGTCGGCATCGCGCCGGCACCCGTCGCCGGTGAAATACTTGCCGGGATATGTCTTGAAATAGGTGTCGATGAACCGCTGATGATCGCCGTAAACCGTGCGCATCTGGCCCGGCCAAGAATCGGCCAGAACAAGATTGCCTGTCGTTTCGCCTTGTAAAACCTTGCCTTCCGCGTCGACGACCTGCGGAACGATCCCGAAGAAGGGCCGCGTCGCCGATCCCGGTTTCAGCGCCGTCGCGCCGGGCAGCGGCGTTATTAGAATGCCCCCGGTCTCCGTCTGCCACCACGTATCGACGATCGGACAACGGTGGTCGCCGACCACGCGGTGATACCAAAGCCACGCTTCGGGATTGATCGGTTCGCCGACCGAGCCCAGCAAACGCAGCGACGCGCGGCTGGTCCATAGACGATGTAACTGTGCCCCGTCACCCAGCCCACATCGGCCGTGCACCAATAGACGTCGCCGTCGTGATAGTCGAAAACGTAGTGATGCGTCATCGACGCAAACACGAGATAACCGCCCGTCGTGTGCAACACGCCCTTGGGCTTACCCGTCGATCCCGACGTGTAGAGAATGAACAGCGGATCTTCCGCCCCCATCTCCTCTGCCTTGCAGTCGGCCGGCACCTTCGCCGCGAGCTCGTGATACCAATGATCGCGCCCGTTTTTCATGGCGACATTGCCGCCCGTACGCCGCACCACCAGCACCGACTTCACGTTCGGGCATTGCTTCAGCGCTTCGTCGGTGTTCGCCTTGAGCGGAATGTGTTTGCCGCCGCGCAAGCCCTCGTCCGCCGTGACGACGAAATCCGATTTGCAGTCGAGAATGCGCCCCGCAATGCTGTCCGGCGAAAACCCGCCGAACACCACCGAATGCACCGCGCCGATGCGTGTGCACGCGAGCATCGCGTAAGCCGCTTCCGGGATCATCGGCATGTAGATCGTCACGCGATCGCCGCGCTTGACACCCTGCCCCTTCAGCACATTGGCGAAGCGGCAAACCTCTTCGTGCAATTGCTTGTAGGTGATGTGCTTGGAATCTTTCGGATCGTCGCCTTCCCAAATGATCGCCGTCTGATCGCCGCGCTTCGCAAGGTGCCGGTCGATACAATTCGCGCTGACATTCAGCGCGCCGTCCTCATACCAGCGGATGTGCAGGTCCTTCGCGTCGTAGGAGACGTTCTTGATCTTCGTATAGGGCTTGATCCAATCGATGCGCTTACCCTGCTCGCCCCAAAACGACGCCGGATCGGCGATCGAAGCTTTGTAGAGATCCTGATACTTCGCATCGTCGACGAAAGCGCGTTTCGCCCACTCTGCGGAAACGGGAAGGAGTTGATCGGACATGCGGCGTCTCCTCGAAAGACCGGATTTTTCCGCAAGACTATGTGGGCCGCGGCCGGGCGGGGCAAGAGCCTCTAACCGACGGTTTTGAGAACCTCCGCTGTATGCTCGCCCACCGTCGGCGGTTCCAGCCGGATGGAACACGGCGTCTTCGAAAATTTGAGCCCAGGCTTCATGGTGCGGTACCGGCCCTCGCTGGAGATCACGCGCTCCTCGAAAAAATCGACGGCCTTAAAATGCGGATCGTCGAACAGGGTCGACAGCTCGTTCGCGCGCATCGCGGGGATGTGATGCTCGGCGCAAAGGTCCATCCATTCGCCCGTCGTGCGCGTCGCCGCTGCCTCGCGCATCATGTCGTAATAGACGTTGACCCGAGCCTTGCCGTCGCCGGCCGACAGGAAACGCTCGCTGTTGTAGGCATCCGCGATGCCGCCGAGTTCCAGAAACTTGACGGAACCTTCCCGGCTCGCCGGCAGCACGACGAGATACCCGTCTTTCGTCTTGTAGGGCTTGCGATGCGAGGTGATCGTGGTTGGGTGTCCGAATTTGCCCGGTGCATCCGGATAGGTGTGCCCCCAAATGTGTTCGGCCTGAATAAAGCCGGTGAAGGTCTCGAGCATCGGCACTTCGACGAATTGCCCTTCGCCGGTGCGCGAGCGATGCTGCAACGCCGCTAACGTCGCAATCACGGCGAACAAACCGCAGGTTTTGTCGGCGATGATCGACGGAAACGGCCGCAATTCCTTATTGCCGTCGTAGAGCGGCAGCAGATCGCACGCGCCCGACGCCGCTTGGATCAAGTCGTCGAAAGCTTGCCGGCCGTTGTAAGGCCCGCCCGATCCATAGCCGACGGCTTCGACATAGACGATGTCGGGTTTGATCTTGACGACGTCGTCGTAGCCGAAGCCCAAACGCTTCACGGCCTCGGGCCGCATGTTGTGAATGAACACGTCGCCCGTTTGCACCAGAGCGCGCAGAGCTTTCTTGCCCTCGTCGCTCTTCAAGTCGATCGCGACCGAGCGCTTGTTGCGATTGAGCGCCACGAACAGCGGCCCCATGTTCTGCGATTTCGGCGCCTTGCCCTGATTGCGCTGCCGGTCGCCGGAGGGCTCTTCCACCTTGATCACGTCCGCGCCCAGATCGCCCAAAGTCTGCGTCGCGTAAGGGCCCAACACGAACTGCGTCAGGTCGATAACTCGTATCCCATGCAGGGGACCCTGCGCCGTTTTCGCTGTCATTTCCTCACTCTTTTCATAAATGCCGTGGCAGGCTAACCCTAGCCGTCTCGTCGAACGAATTTCCAGGGGTCGATATGCAGTTGCACCAATCCGCGTGGCCGGAAATCGAGGAATACCTCAAAAAATCGACCGGCATCGTCGTGCCCATCGGCTCGACCGAACAACACGGGCCCAATGGGTTGTTGGGCACGGATGCGATCTGCCCAGAATTCATCGCCAAATGCGCCGGCGACGAAAGCGGCATTTTGATCGGCCCGACGTTCAACGTCGGCTCCGCGCAACACCATTTGGGGTTCCCCGGCACGATCACCTTGCGCCCATCGACGATGATCGCCGCCATGCAGGATTGGACCACATCGCTGACGCGCCACGGCTTCGACCGCATCTATTGGTTCAACGGCCATGGCGGCAACATTGCGCCGGTCAATTCGGCCTTCTCGGAGATCTATTCGGAATTCTCCTTCGGCCGCGCCGGCTCGAACCGCAAGCCCATTCGCCTCTTCCTGCGCAATTGGTGGGACTTGCCGGGCGTCGGGGACCTCTGCCGCGAAATATTCCCCGTCGGCGAAGGCAGTCACGCGACCGCCTCCGAAGTCTCCGTCACCTACTTCGCCTATCCGGACGCGCAAAAGAAGGTCGAGATGCACCCCAAGATCGCGCCTAACGGCTCGATCCGCGATGCCGACGACTACCGCCGCCAATTCCCCGACGGCCGCATCGGCTCCGACCCCAGTCAAGCAACGCCCGAAAAAGGCAAGCGCATCGTCGAGGCCGCGACCAAGGCATTGATTGCAGACTACGAACGTTTTCTCGGGGCGGATTGAAAGCGTACATGCGACTGTCCCTTCGGCAATGGGGTGCGGTGCTGTTCGTTCTCTTCGTGTGTCACAATGCCGAGGAAGCTTTCGGCTTCGTCTACGCCAACGACAATGGGCTGAGGCTGCTCGACAGTTTGGGCATGCGAAGCCTCGTCGTGTCGCCTGAGGCGTTTCTTGGCTCGCTCGGTATCGTCACGACATTCAGTGCCTTAGTCGCCGCATGGATCGTGTTCGCGCCAGAAACACGGGCGACGCTTTGGGTGGTCCGCATTTGGGCTGCGATTCTTGTGGTGAACGTGTTCGTTCCCCATTTGCCCGCGGCAATTCTTGCCGGCAGCTACGTCCCCGGCGTCGCAACGGCCGTCCTCCTCAACCTTCCTTTGAGCGTTGCATGCCTTCGAGCCACATCAAATGCATGGCCGACTCAGACCTGAATTCGGATTGAGCCATCCATGACATCCAGAGCAATTGACACGAGGCTTTTGCCTTCGCACGGCCCGCTCACGCAATAACCGTCCTCGACGCGAAACCGCGCGCCGTGCGTTGAGCAAACGAAAAGCGTTCCCTCCTCGTTTAAGAACTTGTCGGGAAACGTCTCGAGCGGCGTCGATTGATGCGGACAGGAATTGACGTAAGCGCGCAACGCATCTTTTGTGCGAACAACAACGACCTCAAGCCTGCCCTTGCCCTCGCCGATCACGAAGCCGCGAGCGCAACCTGCGGCGATCTCGTCCGTCCGGCAAAGAGTGTGCCACGTCACGATGCGGCTTTCCTCGCGGCGGCCAAAAACGCCTTGCGCTCGCTGCCGGTGGAAACGCGAAAGCGAACATAGTCGCCGCTGATTTTGAGATCGGCGAACAAGCCAGCCGCGTCTTCATGAAAATGCAGGAATGCCTCGCTCTTGCGATAGAAAATGCCGGGCTTCTTCTCGATCAAAGCGTCGAATTTCCTCACCTCAAGCAACACCGGCACAAGCTTCGCCAGAGCTTTATCGCCTGCACGTCTCATTAAATTTTGAGCCCGCCCATCTTGCAAACAAGCTTCCATTCGGCGTCCGTCACGGGCTGCACAGACAAGCGCGAATTCTTCACCAGCATCATCTGCGCAAGTTTTTCATCCGCCTTGATCGCAGTCAAATCGATAGGCTTCTGCAATGGCTCGACCGCGATAACGTCCACCATCGACCAATCGCCTTTTTCAGCCGTGTGATCGGGATAGGCCTCCTTGATGACTTCCACGATCCCCACGATCGCCCGCTCCTCACCCGAATGATAAAAGAACGCGCGCTCACCCTTTTTCATAGCGCGCAGATTCAGTCGCGCCTGATAGTTGCGCACGCCGCTCCACGGCTCTCCCTTTGCGCCCTTCTTCACCTGCTGCGCCCACGACCACGTCTCGGGCTCCGACTTCATTAGCCAATATGCCATCGCCTAAGCCTTCGGTGCGCCGAGCGTCCAGCGCCACGGCCGGATGTCGACGTGCGAGAACAAGCCCGCTTGCACATAGGGATCTGCGGCAGAAAACGCCTTGGCGGTGGCAAGGTCGGCGGCCTCGATGACGATCAAACTTCCCGCCATCGTTTGCCCGTCATCGGATATGAACGGACCTGCGATCGGAATATTGGCTTTGTGTTGATCGATGTAAGCGAGATGCCGCGGCCGCACTTCAAGGCGCAACGCCGTCGAATTCGGTTTGTCGGTGCAGATCAGGGCATACAGCATGAAACTCAGTGC
Organism: Alphaproteobacteria bacterium; assembly: GCA_021413465.1. GTDB lineage: Bacteria > Pseudomonadota > Alphaproteobacteria > Micropepsales > Micropepsaceae > SZUA-430. The sequence goes on from JAIOQG010000123.1 coordinate 11,643, forward strand.
TCGCTTTTGAGAGGTCTAGAAACCAAAGCCCGGATCGCAGCATCGACCTCGACGCGCCCGGCGACAACATCGGCGACAGCTTCCGCAATCGGCATTTGAACACCAACCGCGCGCGCCCTTTGGACTAACGCATCGGCGGTGGCCGCCCCTTCCGCAAGCGGACCGCTGTCGTCGGCCTTGCCGCCCTGCGCCAATCGAACGCCAAGTGAAAAATTCCGCGACTGCTTGCTCGACGCTGTCAGGATCAAGTCGCCAAGGCCGCTCAGTCCGCCCATCGTTTCGAGTCGGGCGCCGAGCGCCAAGCCGAACCGGGTCATTTCGGCAAATCCTCTTGTCGTAAGCGCCGCACGCGCGCTCTCGCCAAGACCGCGGCCCTCAACGATCCCGCATGCGATCGCCAAAACATTCTTGACGGCCCCGCCGATCGCCACGCCGGTCACGTCCGTCGACACGTAAGGCCTAAAGTGCGCAGTCCCAATCGCCTTTGCGATCGCCTCAGCCGCGTCGGCATCTTCCAGCGCCAACGTAACGGCACATGGCAATCCACGCGCGACCTCCGCAGCGAAGCTCGGTCCCGATAACATTCCAAACACCAACTCGGAGGCGGCGTTAGCAGCAACTTCCGTCATCGTAAGTCCTGTCGACCGCTCGATCCCTTTCGCGCAGATCAAAACCGGCGTTGCCGCGGAAAGCACCGCAGCGAGCTCGCTGGCAACCGAACGCAGATGTTGGGCCGGACACACGAGCAGCGCCGCATCGACGCCACCCATGTCGCCAAGAGTGGCAATTCCTTCGATATTTTGTTTCAGCCGGACGCCCGGAAGAAACCGCTGGTTCTCCCGGCCAACTGCAATCTGCCGCGCAACTTCAGCTTCCCGGGCCCATAGAGAAACCCGAGGCCCCGCAGCCGCTAACGCCTGTGCCAAAGCGGTACCCCAGGCCCCCGCTCCGATCACACCGATATGGTTTATCCGCATGGTTTGAGCCGGTTGGACATCACTTCGCGATCACACGTGTGAATGTTTTGTTGAATATTTACCCGGAACGTATAGGTTCATCGAACAAATGTTGTGCAAAGACACCGTCCGAGGAAACATCCTAGAAGCTGCGAAAAAGCGGTTCGTTCACTACGGCTACGCGAAAACGACGATGGCGGAGATAGCGGCGGACTGCAACATGTCCCCCGGCAACCTCTACCGGTACTTTCCAGGGAAACTGGACATTGCCGAGTCCATCAGTTTGGAAGCCGGTGAACACGCGATTTCGAAGTTAAGGGACGTTTTGCGCCGCCCAGGACGCTCCGCCAAGGAGCGTTTGCGCGACTTTATGTTCGCGGACATGCGCCTAACCTGGGAACAGCTTGAATACGACAAGCAAGTCTACGAGATGGCACGCGTCATTTCGATGGAGCGCCCCCAATTTGCCAACCGCATTTTGGCCCTGCATCGCGCGCTGCTGTCCGAAATCCTTGCAGCAGGTAACGCCTCGGGCGAGTTCCAGATTGAAGACGTGGTGTTCTCCGCCGAAATGCTCCAATCGGCGACGATGAAATTCCGCTACCCCCAGTTGCACTCCAAGCTTCCCTACGAAAAATTAGAGAGAGAGCTTGAAGGGGTCGTTCACTTGATACTGAACGGCCTGGACGATGGCGGCGCCGGCCGCGAAATCCCAAAGACCTCCGCTGAAGCGCAGAAATCTGAGACTTTGGTCTCGATTTGAGTGCCACTTTTGGTAAAGAACTGCGACAGGACGTCGCATATGGCGTGATGAGTGAACAAAAACGATTTCATTCATTGATTTCTGATCAGGGCTCCTCTACATAGAGATCACAGCGGGACGAAAGCCTCGCAACAGATCAAAAAGGAGAGACCTCAATGACAAACCGCAACGAATTGGTAACCCGGATTTCGACGACAGTAGCCGGCTTCGTGCTTGGCGCTTACGGCCTGGCCTTCCTGCTCAATACCCTCAACTGGATCTAATCGTCCCGTGAACCAACGCACAAAAAAACGAGCGGCCGGCACCCCCGGTTCGCTCGTTTTCCGTTTCAATAGCGTCGGCGAAATCAACGCCGCTTGCGGCGGATCAATCTAAGATTTGGCGCCGACAATAGCGGCGCGGCTTGCGTCCAACGGCCACCGCGCTCGGGGCGAAACATCGAGCCCGCTCACCAACCCTAAACCCAGCCGCTCAAGCCCGGCCCAGGCCACCATCGCACCGTTGTCGGTACAGAGTGCCGCCGGCGCGACCAACAGCTCGAAACCCAAACCGGCCGCCGCTTGAGACAACGAAATACTGAGCAATCTATTCGCAGCTACCCCACCGGCGACAACCAGCCGCCGCACGGGGATCGCCCGCCCGCTCACGGCTTGCATCGCTTTCTTGGAGCGCTCCACCAACACTTCGACCGCGGCCGCCTGAAAACTGGCGGCGATATCGCAAACCATCTGATCCGTGAGTTCGGTCGTATCCACCACACGTCGAACTGCCGTTTTCAGGCCTGAGAACGAGAAATCGAACCCTTCGGTGTCCAACAAAGGCCGCGGAAAGCGAAACCGTCGCGGATTGCCAGATACGGCAGCTTTTTCGATGGCGGGGCCTCCGGGAAAGCCAAGCCCCAAAAGCTTGGCAGTTTTGTCGAAAGCCTCGCCGGCCGCGTCGTCGATGGTGGTGCCAAGGCGCGTAAAGCGGCCGACACCCTCGCAAACCAAGAGCTGACAATGACCGCCGGAAACCAGCAGCAGCAGGAACGGAAAAGCCGCTCCATAGGTCAAACGCGCCGTCAGCGCATGCGCCTCGAGATGATTGAGCGCGACCAGTGGTTTTCCGGACGCCAGGCACAGCGCCTTTGCCATCGTCAAACCGACAGCAACGCCGCCGATCAAGCCGGGGCCGGCAGTGGCGGCAATACCATCCAATTGCGCCAGTGAAACGCCCGCATCGCTGAGCGCCCGCTCGATCACCCGGTCGAGCACCGAAACATGGGCTCGCGCAGCAATTTCCGGCACAACGCCGCCAAATGGAGCGTGTTCGGCAATCTGATCTGCGATCACATTGGAAAGAATTTCGCCCGGACCGGGCGCGCACCCGCGCACGACCGCCGCCGCCGTTTCATCGCAGCTTGTCTCGATACCCAGAACGGTTAGCGTTTTGGCCAAAAAGCACTCCGGATCGTCAGGGATCAAATGTGGCGCACCGCGACGAAGATCGTTAGCTTCCGCCGCAACTTCCATCCCCTAATACCAGGTTTCAAGAGCGTGCAAACTCGCCTGCGCATCGGTACCCGCGGTTCGGCCTTGGCCCTGACCCAAACAAGGCTTGTCATCGCGGCGCTGGCGCAAGCCCATGGTTGGAGTGCCGACGAAGCCGCCCGACACACGGAAATCGTCACGATCAAAACCACGGGCGACCGCATTCAAGATCGCCCCCTGGCCGATATCGGCGGCAAAGGACTTTTCGCCAAGGAAATCGAAGAAGCATTGCTCAACGGCTCGATCGATTGCGCCGTGCACTCGCTGAAAGATATGCCCGCAATTCTGCCACCCGGGCTTATGCTCACCTGTCACCTCGAGCGCGAGGATCCACGTGACGCTTTCGTCAGCAAAGTGGCCACGAACTTAGACGGCCTAGCGCTCGGCGCCATCGTCGGAACAAGCTCGGTCCGCCGGCAAGCAATCTTGCTGAACCTTCGCCCGGATCTGAACCTCATCAACTTCCGCGGCAACGTCGACACGCGCCTCAACAAACTCGCAAACGGTGAAGCGGTAGCGACAATTCTGGCGATCGCCGGGTTGAAGCGCTTAGGCGCCGACGTCCACGCCCGCCACATCTTTTCGACGGCAGAAATGCTTCCTGCAGTAGCTCAAGGCGCAGTCGGCGTCGAACTCCGTGAGGATAACGCCCGCGTGCGCGATCTTCTGCAACCCGCCAATCATCACGACACCGAACTCGCCGTCACGTTCGAACGCGCCTTTCTCGCCGCACTCGACGGCTCATGCAAAACGCCGCTCGCAGGCTTGGCCGAGCGCAGCGGCACAACAACCTTCAAATTCGATGGCTGCGTCCTCGCGCCCAACGGCCGCACACGCATCAATGTTGCGAGATCCCTACCCATCGCAAATGCAAAAGAGGCACACGCCGCAGGCTTAGACGCGGGTCAAGAACTTCTGGCCCGCGCCGGCCGCAACTTCTTCGTTGTCTAAGCCATGCATGTGCTGATTACCCGAACTCAGCCCGACGCCGATCAGCTTTCGGCCAAACTCCATGCACTCGGGCACACGACGATCATCGAGCCTTTGCTCGACATAGTCATACACACGGGGGCCCCACTCGACCTTCGCGGCGTCCAAGCGCTGGTCTTTACCAGTGCCAATGGCGCGCGCGCAGCCGCGACGCGCACGGTCGAACGCGCTTTGCCCTGTATAGCGGTCGGACCGGCCACAGCAGTCGCGGCACGCGAATTGGACTTTTCAAGTGTGACCGAGAGCCTTGGCGAAGGCGTGGAAGGGCTCGTTGAATTCATCAAAGCAACACGCACACCCGGCCACGGCGCACTGCTTCACCCCGCCGGAACAGTCACTGCCGGCGACATGAAGGCGAGCCTAGAACGCCTCGGCTATGTCGTGCGCAAAGAAATACTCTACGAAGCAAGAGCTGCCGAAACGCTATCGGGCGCGCTAACAACCGAGCTAGGCGCAGGATTGGTTACCTCAGCCATGTTCTTCTCGCCTCGAACGGCAACTCTGTTTGCCACTCTTGCCGGAAACGCCGGCCTAGCGCCGGACTGCCGGGCAATAGACGCTTTGGCGCTGAGCCCCGCTGTCGCCAAGGCCTTGGCGCCACTCACTTTTAAGCAAATATTGATAGCGGCCAAACCCACCACGGATGCCATACTCGAGCTGGTCGCTCCGGGATGAGCAACAAGGAGGCCGCCTTGTGGCCGGCGCCTCCCCCCATTAGCTTGCCGCGCGCAGAAGGCGCAAGGGAACGAGACTTGGCAATGAACGAACTCGCGACGGCTTCGTCATCTGGAAACGGCGCTGCCAAATCAGCGGCCGATCGCCGGGTCCGGCATGGACTGATTGAAGACTGGCGCGATGCTGTTGGCATACTCTTTCTGTTGCTGGTCGCAGCCTTCTCCGGCGCCTTGATCGCGCGCTATTGGCCGGGAAACGACGAAGACGCGACACATCAGTCGGGCGATCTCAATGCCCGCATGGCCTCGATCGAGGACCGCCTCTCGAACGGCAAGTCCCCGCCGGATATATCTGCTCTGAAAGACCGCATCGCCAAGCTTGAGGCCCGCCTGCAAAACGCCGAGGTCGCCATCGCCGGCGGCACGATTGGCGCCAACTTGGCCGCCACCGGCATCACACCCTCGACCGGCCCCACGCTGGGTACCGCGCTTTCGCAACTGGGCGCGACCACATCCGGCCCCGACGCCACGCGCAAGATCGTCGACGACATAACCGCCAGATTGACCGCGCTCGAAGGTAAGACCGCAACGACTCCGGCCGACGTCCAAGGCGCCAAAGAGGCGATCGGCACGCTCACCGCGAGCCTTGCAGAATTCAACGGCCAAATTGCAACGCTGGGCACACGCCTCAACCGTATCGAAAACTCGGATCTTCTGAGCTTGGCCCACCGCGCCTCGCTCGCGACCGCCGTTGCAAACCTCACACGCGCATCGCAAGGTTCGTCGCCGTTCAAGTTGGAATACGACGCCGTCGCGGCCTTATTGCCCGGCGATCCCAGCCTGTCCGAGATCGCGCCGGTGGCGGCCGGTGGCCTGCCGACGGTTGGCACGCTGATCGCGACCTTTGGCAACGCGGGAGATGCTGCCATCGACGCAGAAAATATCGCCAAGGGTGACAATGGCTGGTCGCGCCTATGGGCGCATTTCACCTCGCTGATCAACTCCCGACCGGTAGGCGAAGTTAGCGGCGACTCGACTGAGAACCGCATAGCGCGCGCCGAACTGCGCATGAAGTCGGGCGGCGATCTGACTGCCGCCGTGAAGGAACTATCCGCAATCAGCGGCGCTGCACGTGGCCCTCTTCAGGCGTGGTTGGCCCATGCGAAGGCACGCGTTAAACTCGAAGCAACGCTGGCGACGCTAAACACGCGCGCCGTGGCCGCACTCGCGGGCCCGATGTCCGTCGACGACCCCGCCAATCCGATTCCGCAATTGCCCACGCCATGAGGAACTGACGGTTATGATCCGCGCCTTAGGCTGGTTCGCCCTCATTGCAGTTCTTACGATCGTCATCGTCCTGATCGCCGACATTCCAGGCACGGTGACCGTCGCGCTCGAAGATCGCGAATACCGACTGAACCTACCGACGGCCGCATGCTTGATCATCGGCCTCACGATTCTGACACTCATCTTGTTCCGCATCATATCCACATTCGTCTCGGCCCCCGGCGAGTTCTTCCGTTGGCGCGCCATGGGTCGGCGCCGCAAAGGGTTCGCCGCCTTGACGCGCGGACTGGTCGCCGCCGCTGCCGGTGACGACGATGAAGCCCGCCGCCAGTCGCGCAAAGCCATCGCCTTGGTGGGCGAGCCGCCGCTGGCGCTTTTACTCGCCGCACAAGCCGCCCAAATCGACGGCAACGACGAAGATGCGCAGCGCTACTACACGCAAATGCTGCAATCGAAAGAGACCGAGTTTTTGGGCCTGCGCGGCCTCTTCATGGCTGCCACCCGCCGCGGCGACACCGACCAAGCGATCTCGATCGCCGAGCGCGCGCGTGCGTTACGGCCCAAGACGCGCTGGGCGCTGAATGCGCTGTTCGATCTGCAAGTGTCCAAGCGCGCTTGGACCCAAGCCGCCGATGCGCTCGACGCGCAAGCCAAAGCCAAACTCATCGACGCCGCCATCGCCAAGCGCCGCAGAGCCGTGCTTTTGACCGCGTCGGCGCGCGACGCCGAAGACGTCGGCGACGCCCAAGCAGCGTTCACCCGCGCCCAAGAAGCTCTAACTCAAGCGCCGGGCTTTGCCCCTGCCGCGCTCATCGCCGCCAGACACTCGGCCGCCCAAGGCCGCCAGTGGAAAGCGGCAAGTCTCGTTGAAACCGCATGGGCGCAAGAACCTCACCCCGATCTGGCGCGCGCCTACGCAAATTTAAAACCGGAAGAACCGCCGCAAGCCCGTGCAAAACGCCTGGCCTCCCTTGCGGGCATGAACCCCGAACATCCCGAGAGTCAGATCTTGAGCGCGGCCGTTTCGATCTCGGCCGGACGGCTCGAGGAAGCGCGCGAAACCCTGCGCCCTCTTGCCGAACGCTTTCCCGTCGCGCGCGTCTGCCTTCTGATGGCCGACATCGAACGCGGCTTCGGCGGCGAAAGCTTGATCGCGCGCGAATGGGCCACCCGCGCCATGCGTGCGCCGCGCGACGCGCAGTGGCTCTGTTCGGCTTGCGCCCGCACGCACAACGAATGGTCGGCTACTTGCAGCGCCTGTGGCGGCTTCGACACGATGGGCTGGCAGAGCGGTACCCGCGGCACCGTGGAAACGATGTCGCCCGCCGAAGCCGCGAAGGCCTATGCTGAGGCGACCGAAAGCAGCGCCGCGCTTTACCGCGACACCGTCAAGCAAGACGACATCAGGCCACCGTCGCGCACCGCAGCGTCGGACCAGATGCGCGACGTATCGCCGGTCGCCGACGAACATATTCTCTATGCACCACCACGCGCCCCCGACGATCCGGGACCCGATGGCGACGAGTTTGCTTTGAGCGGCGACGACAAGCGTCGCAAGGGGAGTCTCTCATGGTAGCGTTTTTTCGTGGCATCTTTATCCTTCTCGTTGTCTTGGCGGTGATTGTCGTCGGCGCCATCGCCGCCTTCTCCGACCCCGACATGTCCGAAGCCGAATTGCTCACCAAGTATGGTCAGCCGCCTTCGCAATTCATCACACTCGGTTCCGGCGCCCGCGCGCACTACCGCGATCAAGGCCAACGCAATGGCCCGGCGCTCGTACTTCTGCATGGCTCGAACGCGTCCCTACACACCTGGGAACCCTGGGTCGCGCAAATCGGCGACCAATTCCGCATGATTTGCGTGGACCTGCCCGCCCATGGCCTAACCGGCGCCGTTCCCACGGGCGACTACACTCAAGAAGCGATGGCGAAATTTGTCGGCGAGTTTACGCAAGCTATCGGCGTTGAGCGCTTCGCCCTCGCCGGCAATTCCATGGGCGGCGGCATCGCTGCGCGCTTTGCGCTAATGCACCCCGAACGGCTGACGCATTTGATCCTGGTCGATGCTGCAGGCATGCCGTCGAGCACGCCGCGCGATCCGGGCTTGGGCTTCCGCATCGCCCGCACGCCGGTAATCCAGTACGCGTTACTCTACGTTTCGCCGCGCAACCTGTTTGAAGACGGATTGAAAAAAGCGATCGTTGACGACGCGCTCGTCACCCCTGCGATGGTCGATCGCTACTGGGAGCTCAACCGTCGCGTCGGCACCCGCGCCGCCACCTTGAAACGCTTCCAAGAGTCGCAAGACGCAACGATCGAGCAAAATGCGGCCAAGATCGCGACACCGACGCTCATTCTCTGGGGCGATCTCGACACCTTGGTTCCGCGCGATGCGGGTGAAGCCTACAACGCCGCCATCAAGGGCTCGAAACTCATCGTCTATAAGAACGTCGGGCACCTCCCCATGGAGGAAGTGCCCGAACAAAGCGCTCGTGCCGTACGCGAGTTCCTGCAACCGCCGGCAACACCGTAAAGCCTCGCATCTATTTCAAAGCCGCCGCCGGCTTGCCGTTGGGTAAGAACAGAAACGCATCGTAAGCCCAGATCAATTCGCGCACCTCGGTGCTCAGATGCGCCCACCGCTTGGGCTTATCCTTCCACGCGCGCAGATCGAACAGGGTGGGGTTTTTGGTATCGACGTGGGCCACCAAATCGGCAAACGATGACGCAAAATCGAGATCGCACGCGGCTTCATTGCCCATGAAGTCGCCGGCCTTGGTGCCCGGTCCGCAAAGCACCATCACATTGAACGCACCGGCACCCTCGTGCAGCGCAAAGTCGCTGACGAAATTCCCAAGCGACGGCACGTGCGTCGCCGACAATCCACGCTGCATATGATTGCCGCCGAACTTAAACAAAACGCGCGGCGCCTTTCCGTCACGCTTTTCGGCCTCGCGATAGCGGGCAAGGAACGTGCGCTTCATCAAATTCTCGCGTTCGAGATTTGCCGCATAAACACTCAGCCCTTCGCCACTCACGAACGGCTGATAAATCCGCGCCGACAGGATCATATCGTCCATCAGACGCGCGAGATCGCGATCTTTGGCATCCCCAAGCAAATCGCGTAGCGCCTGCAGCTTCCCGATTTCGACTTTGCCGAGGAACTCAAGATTGCCCTTTGCCTGACCCGCGAGCACTGCCGCAAGGCTTCGCGCATCTGCACGTGAAGCCGCCGTCGCAACGTCAGCAAGCAACACACCCGCCGCGCCGATAAACAACTGATCGAGCCCCCACAATGCCGGCGTTGAATCCGCATTCGCCCGCACGGCTGCTGCCGCAAGTGCCGCTTCCGCCGACCAACTGTAGAACGGCAACGACAGGGCGCGATCCTCGGTTGTGAGGAAGCGAGTCAGCGCCTTGGTGCCGCCGGATCGCAACAAACCTTCCATCTTTGCCGTCATCCAAGGATCAACCTCGATAGCAAAATGGCGATAACCGATGGGGCTGAGGTCCGCGAACAATGCGCGCACCGTGTCCGCGATCGTCGCAACCCCGTGCTCTTCGCCAACCATGAAGAACTGCGAGCCGACAGCCCGCGCCTTCAAGAATTCGGCGCCCGGTCCGGACAAGCGGTCGTCCTTCATCACAAGCGCAAGTCGGCTCTCAACCACCGTTTCTTGAAATTTTTGTCTGAGTTCCTCGGGTGTTGGCTCTGCTGCGCAGGCCGCCAAACAGGCAAATGCCATCGAAATCAAAACACCAATCGCAATCGTGAATGTCCGTCGCATCTCATCCCCCTTGCACGCGGCCCCGAGCATTAGTAACAAGTATTCACTAGTCGATGCAAGCGACGCACCGAACAGTTCACGCAGTAGTGAATTCACAGATTGCGGATGTTCCCGCGCGCAAGTATGTTCCGCGCCACTTCGAAGCCCGTAAATTGCCGCCTTAGCTCAGCCGGTAGAGCACCGCATTCGTAATGCGGGGGTCGCGTGTTCGAGTCACGCAGGCGGCACCATCACTCTCAGCCCTTTTGGCTATGCAATTGACCCATCGCACCTTCCTGGCGTTCTCTCGCGCGAGCATCGCCAGTCTGGGGAGACGAGAATGGGCAACCGATTTCTTAGCGCCGTCGCTTCAACGTTCTTCATCGCTGCTATCGTGAACGGCACGGAATTCACACCCGCATACGCCAAACCCTACGACGTCGAAGAAAAATCGATCGCAACGCTTCAAGCAGACTTGGCTTCGGGCGCCACGACATCCGAAGCCTTGGTCGCCGCCTACCTCAACCGCATCGAACGCATTGATCGCGCAGGTCCAACTCTGCGCAGCGTGCTCGCGCTGAACCCGCGCGCCCTCGACGACGCCCGCGCGCTCGACGTGGAGCGTCGTGCCGGAAAAACGCGCGGACCGTTGCACGGCATACCGATCCTCGTGAAAGACAATATCGAAACCGCGGATCCGGTTGCCACAACAGCGGGCTCACTGGCGCTTGCAGCAAACCTGACGGGCCGCGACGCGCCTTTGATCGCCCGGCTTCGCGCCGGAGGCGCAATCATTCTGGGCAAAACGAACCTTTCGGAATGGGCGAATATTCGCTCGTCTCGCTCGACCAGCGGCTGGAGCGCCGTGGGAGGACTGACACGCAACCCCTACGCGCTCGATCGCAACGCCTGCGGTTCAAGCTCAGGTTCGGGTGCCGCGGCAGCGGCAAGCCTCGCCGCCGCGACGATCGGCACCGAAACAGATGGCTCGATCACCTGCCCCGCCTCGATCAACGGCATCGTTGGCATCAAGCCGACGATCGGCCTGGTCTCTCGAACTCACGTCGTTCCAATCAGCCGGTCGCAAGATACCGCGGGCCCCATGGCGCGCAATGTCGCCGACATGGCGCTTCTACTCACCCTAATGGCAGGCAGCGACTCAAGCGATCCCGCGACGAAAGACGCAGATACTCGCAAAACCGACTACGCGACCGCGCTCGATCCAAACGCACTCAACGGAAAACGTATCGGCGTTCTCAAATTCCTGACGGGTTACCACAACGCTACCGATGCCGCCTTTACACGTGCCATCGACGAAATGAAAACCGCCGGCGCCGACATCGTCGAAATCGAAAAATTTCCCGGTCTGGATAAGATCGGCGCCGACGAACTTCCGGTTCTGCTGACCGAACTGAAGGCGGGGCTTAACGACTATCTGGCATCGACGCCGCAAGCCGTCGCCACGCGCACCTTGGAAGACGTCATCGCCTTCAACAACCGCTCGCCATCGGAAACGGCATTGTTTGGTCAAGATTTGTTCGAACAAGCACAGCTGACGAAGGGCCTAAGCGACCCCGCCTACCTCAAAATTGCAGCCCGCATCAAACGCCAAGCAGGCCGCGAAGGCATCGATCGCTTACTGAAACAACACAAGCTCGACGCGTTGGTCGCGCCGACGGGCGGCCCCGCCTGGACGACGGACATCGTGACCGGCGATCACTTCTTGGGCGCAGCATCGACGCTACCCGCCGTTGCAGGTTATCCGCACATCACCGTACCGATGGGTCAGACGTCCGGCTTGCCTGTCGGCATCTCGTTCATCGGCGCGGCATGGTCGGAGGCGAAATTGATTTCGCTTGCCTATGCCTACGAACAACGATCGCACGCCCGCAAGCCACCGCAATATTTGCGCGGCATCGAAGATTTGGAAACAGTGCGCGCCGCGCTCAACCCGTCGCCGCACTAAGTGTCTGGCGTATCTCTATCGTTCTTGGGGGCGGGCACCCAGACTTTGATACGCACAATATGTGCGCCCAAAGCAGCGGCGGCGAGCCCAACTCCTGCGAGGTCAGACCAAGCATCGGCGTAAAACAATGCAAGCCCCGCCGCACCCGCAACCACGCGCTCGCTCAAATTCGCCTTGGCGATGATCCACCCGCCAAATGCCGCCGCGAGCGCCGCCACGCCCACGCATGCCGTCAGCGTCGTCCACACGATCGTCACCACATCGCCCTTC